>JALWSJ010000076.1:0-6536 GCA_026993705.1 Flavobacteriales bacterium | reverse complement strand
CCACATACTCCTGTTCCGGCATTTAGAATGAGTTCTAGTAATTTTCCATCTTCATCAATTTTATAGTCATAAGAGTTTAAAAAAGCTCTTTGGTCTAGATATAGATTTTTAGAAAGATTTCTACTTCCAACAATGTACAAAGAGTTATTACAGTGGTCATATTCTGGTCTTGGTTCAAAAAGAACTACAGCTCTTTTTTTAACATCTCGATGAACTTTATTAGCCTCTCTTTTTATGTTAATTAATCTAAATTCTCTAGCTCTTTCTTTAGCATTGTTATCTAAGGCTTTTTCAAATTTCGCTTTATTTTCTCTGTGTAAATCTCTCAATTCATGTGGGATTAAATCTTCATCGAAATAAGCGAACGTATCTTGAGTAGTGTCGTGATAGCTACCTATAAAATGAGTAGTTTCCGGAATAGAAATTCCTTTTTCTTTTATTCCTTTTCTTACATCTTCTCTATTAGCCATTAGTGCAAAAACTCTTGCATTTACTGTGCTAGGACGTCCGGAACAAGCTCCACAATTGTATGCTGAGAAGTAGGGATTATTAGTACTACTACCACCATGACCAAAAAAGTAAATAAGATTTGCGAAGTTATTAACTAATCCATTTTTGGTTAATTCTTCAGAAACAAGATTAATCATTTCTTTTACTGTGAATCCAACTTGGTATCCGTCTTCTTTTTCTCCTGATTTATTTTCGTAAATTAATTGAGAGTTATAGTCCATGTGGTCTGTTGGGGCATTATATTGAGCCGCAGTTTCTTTTGGTTTAAAGATATTAGTAAATAATTTAATTGTTGACCAAAAGCCTACAGTTTGAGAGATAAAGAAACCGCTCATGAATTTGTGCGAATGATTTTGAAAATGTATATCGTTAATATGTTTCTTTTTTCTGTCTTTTTCTTTAATTAAATGTTGCGGTGTAAAAGGTCCCGGACATATTTTAGTAGAAAAACTTGCTTTTTCCGGTTTAAAACGTGCAACAACATTAAAATGTGCAGGTGTTCCAAAGGTTTGGCACTCGGGGTGTATCATTTCTATATTTCTTCGGATTGATTCCTCACGATCATCAATACAAAAGAAAGCTTGTGTGGTTACCTTTTGTGATTTTTCTTTATTTGCTGTAGCTATACCTGCAAGAACTTGGTCATGGTAATGTAGTTCAAAAGCTTCTTGCCAAAGTTCCAAAACTTGCCAATATTCTGTTTTTTCAACTTTCGCAAAAATATTTTCAGGGGGGAAATCCACACCTATTGCTAAAGGTCTAAAGTTTTTACTTACAAATTTCTCTAACGATTCTAACTCAAAAAGAAGCTCCAAGTAGATAAAATCGAAAAGTTTGATAGGTCTTTTATCATAAATTGAATCCGGTTTTAATTCCATTGTAGTAACCATACCTGATATTCCCGGATGGGTAAATTGTTGGTCGAATAGATATTGCTCATAATATTCTTCGTTTCCAACAATAAGGTATAACAAATCAGAAAGTTTTTTATCCTCTTTGTAAAGTAATTTAATTGCTCTTGGAGATTGCAACAGTTTAGCAAAACTGTTTTCTTGAATATAAATTACTGCATCAAGAAGACTTTTTGACGTTTTAGGGAAGTTTTCAAAGGCGATACCTTGATCCAAATATGAGTTGATTAACCTCATAATATTAGGACGAACCATTCCGTCCATATCTACGCCATAATCGGTTTCCCAATGCTTTCTTAGTTTTCCTATGAGAGGAGTAAAAAACGTAGGTTCTTCAAGTTGGAACATTTTGTCCCACCAAATATTTTGTTGATTTTTTGGTTTGTTATTTTTTAGAACTTCCGTAATTGCTTCTTTAGATATTTTGCCATTTTGATATTTTTCTCTAAATTCTTTTAATGAAAATAGAGTTCTGTTTCCTAACATATGTGCTGATTTCCTCAGTGCTTCATAAAATTCAAGATCTTGAAAAGGATGGAGGTTGTTGTATTGCACATAGTCTTTAATAGGCACTTGAGCCGGTAGAAAGTGCTTTAGTTTTTTTAAAGTACTCTCTTCATTGAATGAACGTTTCATACGAATATAAAGGGTTAATAAGGTTAATTAAAGATAGACTAAATAGACTATATCAGGATAAATCCCATTAGAAGATGACAACTTGATAGAGGTTGTCTGTATAGAAAATAGTTAGATTATATTAGGTAAAGTGCAAAGATTGAATATAATCTAAAAGAAAATTAGAAAAATACTTTAATTGTATAAAGCTACTGATACAAATTGGAGTTTTAATAGTAAAAAAGATTTCAAACGGAGAGGTTGTATCTATAGCCACTGTTTGAAGAGTAGAGGTAAAATCATTACCTCCCGAGGTGTATGCCTTTACCACAAAAGCTTCAATATTCAAGGTAGGCATCAAGTCTTCTTCATCTATATTTTCAATATATTCAGAAGTTATATTAGAAAGAGGTAACGTTCGGGTGTACTCCATACCCACAACAGCAAAGGAAAGAGCTGTTATTAAAAAGAAGAACATCAATATGTTTAATTTCTTCATCATTGAACGCAAAGGTATAAATATTTTGATATTAAATCTAGTGTTTAAAAATAAATTATTCAATAAAAAATGACCGTGGTCAATTAACTGATTTTTCTTTTTCTGTTATGTTTACTTTCTTTTAATTTTTTTCTTTGTTCTTTTTTTCTTTTTCTAGCTGCTTTTCTTCCGCGTTCGGTAACGGGAGGTCGGGGTTTTGGTTTAATTTTCCCTTCTTCTATTTCTTTTAAAACTCTATCGAGTACGATGTCTTCAATCTCAGGGGAATATTGTTTTTTTAAAGTTGTACCGTTTAGTCGAAGTATGGTTTCCCAAGATTTAGCTTGTAATTTTCCTCTGTATTGTTCAACAATTTGATAAGCTGTTCTTCTTGTTTCTTTATGGAGAATTTTCATTAAAAAATGTCCTCTAGTTATAGTCAATTGGCTGATTTCGTAACCAAATTCCTTTTTCAAATCTCTATAAGCATGTCGAATATATTTGTTTCTGTCTTTCTCTTTAGGAATAAGTGCTAAGGTATCTTCAATTTCATTGAGCATTTGAGCCGCCAACATTGCGTAAACATAAATTTCTTTTACAAAATATTTAGTTCTTCGGTAGTTAGCCATATAGGCTGAATCGTGAGCAATGATATCAACGCCTTCCAAGTAAATATTATCGATATAAACAGTGTCTGTTTGTTGTGCCTTTCCGATAAAAGGTAAAGATAGTAATATGAATAGTACGATTGTTTTCATCTCATGAATTATCGCACTGGAATCAACAAAAATTGCACCAAAAAAAGCCACTAAAAAAACTTTTTAGTGGCTTTGAGTAAGTATATTAGATTTGATTATTTACCTTTTAAATAATCTTCTAAGTAAGCAAAATGTTCAGTCAGCTTACCGTCTTTGGTTTCCGAAGCTCGTTCAATAATGTTTTCAGGATCATTTCCTCTTAATGGCTCTAAAACGTGTTCAATGAACATTTCTCCAAAACTTTCAGAAGCATCTTTAGGTAACTCACAAGGTAAATTATCTACAGCCATAACGCCAATTGCATTTTCATCAAAAAAGTCAACCTCTTTTTCTTCTTGTGGATTATATCCGTATAATGGTTCGGCAATGGTCGAAGGGCGTAGGGTAGAGGCAACCGCACAATCAATGTCGCAACTGATGTCTGCTACAATTTTTACATTCCAATCCTTGTCTTTGGCATCTTCTCTTGTGAAGATATAAGGAGATTCACTATCCCAATAATGACAAGCAATGTACATATCTGCAACTTTGGCATATTTTGGAAATACCGAATGATAGCCTTTTGGATTTTTATAAAACTCCGATTTAACCATCGGCTTTTTATCGTCTCTTTCGTAGTAATCAGAAACTTCTAAAACTGTATAAACAGGATGGTCAAATTCTTTGTTTAAAAATTCCTCTGGAGTAACCTCTGTTAAT
This sequence comes from Flavobacteriales bacterium, assembly GCA_026993705.1. Taxonomy (GTDB): domain Bacteria; phylum Bacteroidota; class Bacteroidia; order Flavobacteriales_D; family Parvicellaceae; genus S010-51. Next base: position 2,565 of record JALWSJ010000076.1, on the reverse strand, counting down.
CCCTTAACTTTTTCCACCACTTCCAACGCTCCTTTTCCAACACGTCCTTTACCTGTAATTACCAATTTAAAATCATTAGGTAAATCTATTTTCGGAAGCTCGGCTTCCATTTCTGCACGGTCTTCACATTGATGGGCAGGTTTTAATGTATAGTGTTTTGTTTTTAAACCATAAGCCAAAAACGCATTGTAAGCTCCCACAATTCCGGCGTATCTTCCGAAAGCGATTAACCTTTGTCCTTTTGCATTTGTAATGACTTCCCAGTCGATTAATTGAATATTTTTGTCAATTATCGCTTGTAGCAATTCTCTGTTATAAGGTTGTTCTTTAAAAGTATGCGAAAAGAATATATATTTTTTATTAGGAATTAGTTGGTCAATTGGCACTTCTTTTACTCCCATTAAAACATCACAATCGCTTACGTCGTCAACCACGGCTATTCCTCTTCGTTCATATTCTCTATCGGGGAATTTACGAATATCACTCTTTTGAACGTAAATTTCTACATCATCGTAGTTGTTCATGATGTACTCACATTGCTCAGGAGAAAGAGGAACTCTTTTGTCTGGGGGAGTTTTACCTTCTTTAATAATTCCAATTTTTAGCATAATTTAAAGTGCTGTATGTGTATAGTTTTGATAATTTGTTACTTGTTAATTTAACGTTTTATTGAATATTAAAGTAAATACGAGCCGTATTTCCATTATTGCTTACATCCAAGTAGCTTGTGCTGTTGTTCACTCTAATCATATCAATAGGGTTAAAAGTAGCAGACCCCATCAAGTCGTTAAAGTATAAATCCTCGTCAGAGAACTCAATTGTCCAACTCTCATCCGTTAGCATAATTCCACTTCCGGTGTTATAGCTATACGGTAAGTTTGTTGAGTTACAATCATCTGCAGCATTGGTTTCAATCAACCAGTTAGCATCATTTGTCTTTTTAATCTGTACTATAATATCCGGATTAACAGTTGCTCCTGTACCATTATCCCAATCAGAACCATTGTTTTGCGGGTTAAAGTTAATCAGTTCTACATTTTGGATATACGCGTATTGACAAGAACCGTCATCCGAAGTTACATTAGCATTATAGTTTGGGGAATTGGAATCCGTACAACCGATATTGCTACCTCCGTTAGAAGCTGTTTCCCATATATCAAATTGATTTTCGTAAGGGCAAATGGTGTTGTTTACAAAATCAAGGTTAAATAATTTCAGTCTTAAATCAAAACAACCTTTTAGTTTTAAATCAATATCAAAGTTACAACCGTTCCCCGTAGAACATAGAGCAGAAACGTTAAGAGCCGCTTCTGCACCCAAGCCGGTTTTTATGTTGGAAGAATTGTAAAGGAAGAAATCCAAATCAGCAGTAATATAAGGCAAATCACCATTGAAATTCAAGTAGTAATCAAGTAAGCTATTTTCGTTAATATTTGAATTTTGCGTTTTGGTTGTAGAAGTTACCCAATTCTGAAAATCATTTAACGCCACACCACTCGGCTTTTCAACATAAGATTCCACGGTTGAAGTCTCGTTAAAATCAACATTAAAAAGAACCTCACCACTTGCGTTAATCCCTGCTTTTAAAACAACATTACTTGTAACCACAACCGGTAAAGAACCGATAAAAAACTCAATAGGAGGGAGTGGTTTATCCATCACCGTAACTTCCACCTGGTAATCTTGTGGAAGAGCCGTTTGCCCCACCAATTGAAGATTGGAAATTCGCTCCATTTTGTAGCCTACCTTAATTCTTTTAAGCGTGTAAGGAAACTGCCAATCCGCTTCAATTTTCAAGGTAGGAATCAACGCCAAAGAACCCATTAATTTAACTTGGTCATTGGTGGTGTAGTTATTTCCGTCGGCATCATACAAAATCTCATTAATCGAAAACGAAATATGATTAGAACCATTGTCGGCATAAGGTTGCTCCCCGTTCAAATCCCCTTGTTCTACCACTTCCGATAAACTTACATCCTCCGTAGCAAACGTATAATTATTATCTTTCAATACCGCTGTTACTTTTCTCAAATAACCGTAAGGAGCATTGGCATGTATCCCCGAAGCTAATAAACTACCCACCTGTATATTGGCTAAATCAGCCGTGTTAGCCGAAGCCGAAAACTTGATTTCATTGTCCGAAATATTCATCAATTCATTATTAATTGTTTCGGAAACAATAAAAGTATTAGGGTTTAACCGTATTTCAGTCGGGTCAATACTATTATTGTTGGTAGAATCACTTGGTTTTTGTACAGGTTCAGGTGTGGTTTCTTTTTTACAAGAGTCCCACGTCAGCGAAAATCCCAATACAATACCTAAAGCTAAGAATGTCTTTTTCATTTGTCAAAAGAATTGATTAATTGCCTCAAATATAAGAAAATCAAATTGAATAAATGTTGTTTTTAATGTTTTTTTGATTTGGGCGTTCCCCTCATTTTCTAAAACAACATATCGCTCTCGCGAAACGTTGTTTTTGAAAATGAGGGTCGGGCTATCACTACTCACTCTTTTTGCCCTCAAAAGGAGGAGAGCAAAAAGGAGTTCAAACATGCCGTTCTATCC
>JALWSJ010000075.1 GCA_026993705.1 Flavobacteriales bacterium | reverse complement strand
CAACGCATAGCACAAGAACTACAAGACGGTTGGTACGTAAACTTAGGCATAGGAATTCCCACCTTGGTAGCTAATTATATTCCCGAAGGAATCGAAGTAGAATTTCAATCTGAAAACGGAATATTAGGCATGGGGACCTTCCCTACCGAAGACGAAGTCGATGCCGACCTAATCAACGCCGGAAAACAAACCATTACAGCCCTTCCCGGAGCCTCTTTCTTTGATTCGGCAACCAGTTTTGCCATGATAAGAGGACAGCACGTCCAATTAACGGTACTTGGAGCAATGGAAGTCGCAGAAAACGGAGATATAGCCAATTGGAAAATCCCCGGAAAAATGGTCAAAGGCATGGGCGGAGCGATGGATTTAGTAGCCAGTGCCGACAACATCATTGTAGCCATGATGCACACCAACAAAAGAGGAGAAAGCAAACTATTAAAAAAATGCACTCTACCACTAACAGGAGTAAACTGCGTCAAAAAAATAGTTACAAATTTGGCTGTATTAGAAGTCCTTCCCGAAGGCGGATTTAAACTAATCGAAAGAGCACCGGGCGTAAGCGTAGAAGAAATACAAAAAGCAACAGAAGGCAAACTAATCATCGAAGGAGAAATTCCTGAAATGAAGTTTTAACTCGAGATTTTGGGCGTTCCCCTAAAAACAAAAAAGAGCATATCCTTTCAGGAAACGCTCTTTTTTGTTTTTAGGGTCGGGCTATCCACTATATCTTTTGCCCTCCAAAAGGAGGGAGAGCAAAAGGATGCCGTTCCTATCCCTAACGTAAAAATATAACACTGATAATCAGATAATTATAAAATCGTCAATGTTTTTACGTTAGCTCAAAAACTCAACTGTTTTTCACAGTCGCTTAATAATCCCTAACGCAAGTAGAATGAGTGCATAGAAAGTGAGTTTTAGTTTCTTAGACAACGAATAAAAATTTTGCATAGCACTCGATAAGAAAAAATTTATCTAGCCTAATTATGTAAATATTTCATAAAATAAAACGTTCGAATAAAACTCGGATATTTCAAAATGCTCCAAAAACTAATTTCTTTTTGATAAAACTTCACTCAATAGAAGTTGAAAATGTAATTTTGCAATACACTTACCATTTTAAGAGAAATAAAAGACCAACACCTTGAGCATGAAAGCAATCTTATTGTTAGGAAGTAATTTAGGAAACCGTATTCAATATCTACAAAACGCAATAGAATTGCTCGAAAAAAACAAAATAAAAAAAAGAAAACAATCAAGCGTTTACGAAAGTGAAGCCATCGGATACGAATCCTCAAATCCATACTTGAACCTTGCTATTGAAATAGAGTTTTTTATGCCTCCTTTAGAGCTATTAGACACATGCCTACGTGTAGAAACCATCTTAGGCAGAGAACGAACCCCTTCTATTCGTTACACCGACCGTCCCATAGATATAGACATCATCTTAATAGAAGAAAATAGCATACAAACAAAACGATTAACAGTACCACATCCCAGAATGGCTGAAAGAAAATTTTGCTTACTTCCCGTAGCTGAAATAGCACCAAATATCAAAGTGCCCTCCCAACAAAAAACCACAAAGGAATTATTAGACATTCTTCATTCTAATCCCGAAAAAGTAGTAAAGACAAATGTTAAAATATAAACATATCATAATAGAAGGTAATATCGGTGCAGGCAAGACAACCTTAGCTACTTTTCTTTCAAAGAGCTTCAACACCTACTTATTATTGGAAGAATTTGAGGAAAATGATTTCCTAAAAGAATTTTATAAAAACAAAGATTTTATATTACATGCAGAAGTCCAATTTATTTTAGACAGAAGTAAACAGTTATTCCTATTTCACAAGGGCAAACACGACTTAATCATCAGCGATTACACACCAACCAAAAGTTTGATTTTTTCAAAAATGAACTTAGAAAAAGCAGATTATCTATTAGTCGAACAATTGGTATATTCTCTTTACAAAACATTACCTCAACCCGATCTAATGATTTATTTAAATCGTCCGGTTTCAAAGCTAAAAGAAAACATATTACAAAGAGGGCGAGAATACGAAACAGGAATATCACATGAATACCTTCAAAAAGTAGAGGATGCCTACAAAGATTTTCTAAAGCAACAACAAGGTTATCCCGTACTAATGATTGACGCAGAAGAAATAGATATGAATCAAAAAGAAAAACTACAAAAACGTTTTAAGGAAGTATTAAATACCAACTACGAAAACAGAGTCCGTAAAATTGAGTTGAATCTCGAAAAGGTATAACTAAAAACTACAACCCTTCTTGAAAATTATCTTTCTTTTGTTGTTCAAGCACCTCTTCCTTTGTTAAAGGTTTTATGTAAACGATACTCAAATCATAATACTCCATTGGATTATAGTTAAAGTTTCTTACATAAGCCTGTCTTAAATAATAATCCTCATTGTACCACAAAGGAAGAACAGGAACATCTTCCAGTAATATTTTTTCAGCTTGAACTAAGTAATTATAACTTTCCTTCTTTGTTTTAGCCGTCTGCCCCATTCTAAACAAAGAATCATAAACAGGGTTTTGATAACGTGTCGTATTCGGGTAAGAAGGTTCGTCTAAACTTTTTGGTACATTTGCTCCATAGCAGATACTCAAAAATGATTCCGGCGAAGGAAAGTCAGCGACCCACCCCGAACGAAACATTTCAGCCTTTGCATACTTTGAGTGTTCAAGCTTTTCTTTAAAAGGAACTTGATCTAACTCTATATTGACATTAAGAACCTGTTTTAATTGGCTGATTATCTCATTTGCCACAGCTCGGTGCAACCCATTATCTCGATTTACTTCCAGGCGAGTGTAAGGAAAGTTTTTTCCGTTAGGATAACCGGCTTGAGCAAGTAACTTTTTTGCTTTTTCAGGGTTAAAAGTATAGCCTTCCAAAACATCAAAATCATACCCGTTAAAGGTCGGTATCTTAGGTGTGATACCATGCTTAGCAACCGTACCCTGCCCTTTAATAATTGTAGTAGAGATTTTATTTTTATCAATAGCGTAAGCAAATGCTTGACGAACCAATTTATTGTTAAACGGAGGGCGAGTAAGATTAAACTCATAGTAATCTACTCCCATTTCCGGTTTCCTGTCCAAAATTGTTTTGGGTGGAATCTTATTGAAATTAACTATATTATCTGAAATTACAGAAGCTATTTTAGATGCCGGTAGCCCATGTATAAGGGAAAGTTCCCCTCTTTCAAAAGCCTTTAACTCTTTCATTTTGCTTGAAACATACTTAAATTCAATTGTATCTAAGTAAGGTAACCGATTGCCTTCTTGATCTTTTAGGTAATAATTAGGGTTATAAGTTAGCAAAATATCTCCTTTATCATTTAGTGAATGAAAGACAAAAGGACCGGTTCCAACTTTACTATCTTTACCATATTTTTCATAAGCCTCTTTTGCAATAACCGAAGCCGGCACATCCGCTAAACCGTAAATAAAAGAATTACTTGGTTTTGTAAGTTTTAATACTAAAGTGCTGTCGTTTATCACTTTTATTCCGGAAATTGAGTTGGTTTTTCCTTCATAAAAATCATTAGCCCCTTGCAATCTGTCTTTAAATAAAGTATTAAATCCATGAGAGAAATCCTTCCTACTCAACAATTCAAAAGAATATTTAAAATCACTAGCGGCAACTTTTCTCCCTTTGGCATTCGTAAAACATGAATCATCATGAAAATAAACATCATTTCTTAAAAAGAATGTATATTCCGTTTGCTCTTCATTTGTCTCCCAATCTTTTGCAATGGCAGGAAGAACAGAAAGATCTTCAGCGTCAAAACGAACCAATCCATCGTGAATTTGTGAAACTATTTTCGATGAAGAAGCATCGATAATATCCAAAGGAAAAAAAGTGGTCTTCTTTTTACTGACGGCAAGCGTAAGTCGTTTACCATAAACAGCCTTAGAACCTTTGATTTCCCTTTTGTTGTTTTGCTCTTCTTTTCCTGAATGTTCAGTGTCATTTTGACAACTCAACATAAAGAGAAAAAACAGAAAATATATTACGATTGAATGTTTCATAAATTATCAAAAAATACAACTACAAGAATACATACAATTTTTCATATAACAAAACCGCTTTTCATTTTTCCAACACAAAATAATAGTTTAACCTTAAAAAACAAAGTTTAGAACATATTCAGGCAATAAATAGCCTCAACTCTTCGTAACCAAAGTAAAAATTGAGTATATTAGATGCATAATGAAAGAACAGAAAAAAATATCCACCGGTAAAGTCAAGCGAGCGGCAAAATTAATCGCTACCGGAGCAAAGTTAGGCGGTAACTATGCAAAGTATTATGCAAAATCTGCTATGGGCGACAAAAATGCAAAAGAACAATTGGACAAAGACAACGCCGATGATATTTATCAATCATTAAGCGAATTGAAAGGAAGTGCCTTAAAAGTTGCTCAAATTATGAGCATGGACAAAAACACCTTACCAAAAGCAATGATAGAAAAATTCACATTGGCACAGTACAGTGCACCTCCGCTTTCATTTCCCTTGGTGGTAAAAACCTTTCGTCAAGAGTTTGGTAAATCTCCTAACGATATTTTTGATACTTTTTCAAAAAAAGCTGTAAATGCCGCATCAATAGGGCAAGTACATTTGGCTACTAAAGACGATAAAAAGTTAGCCGTAAAAGTTCAATATCCGGGTGTTGCGGACAGTGTTCATTCGGATTTAACAATGGTCAAACCTATTGCGATGAAAATGTTAGGACTGAAAGAAAAAGAAGTCCGCCATTACTTTAAGGAAGTGGAACAAAAATTACTCGAAGAAACCGATTATGTGCTAGAGTTAAAACAATCCATAGAAATTAGTGAAGCCAGTGCAGCTTTGGAAGGCGTTTTTTTTCCAAAATATTATCCCGACTATTCGGGAAGTAGAATTTTAACCATGGATTGGTTGGAGGGTTTACATCTCGATGCATTTCTAAAAACCAATCCTTCGCAAGAACTTAGAAATTTGTTAGGGCAAAAATTGTGGGACATGTACGATTTTCACGTCAATAACCTGCAAATGATACACGCCGACCCTCACCCCGGTAATTTTTTATTCCGAGAAGACGGTACATTAGGTGTTTTGGATTTCGGCTGTATAAAAAGAATCCCTTATGATTTTTATCGCCGTTATTTTCAGCTCATCAACCCTGAGTATTTTAACAATGATGAAAAACTGGAGGATTTGTTTTACTTCTTAGAGTTTTTATACAAAGACGACACGCAAGAAGCAAAAGATTTCTTCTTTCCTTTATTTAAGGAAACCCTTCATTTGTTGATTTATCCGTTTACGGTAGAAGAATTTGATTTTTCGGACGAGTCGTATTTTAACAAAGTGTATCAGAGAGGAGAAGAGCTATCTAAAAGCAAAGATGTACGGAAAAACGGAGCAGCAAGAGGTTCTCATCACATCATTTATATCAACAGAGCATACTTTGGTTTATTTTCCATCCTAAATCAGCTAGGGGCTAAAATAAAAACAAGAACTTCTTTTCGCTTTGATGAGAACTTGTAAAACGATACATATCTAATTTATATTTTTTCATCGTCTAAGAACTGTAAATTACACTTTCTTGCACTTATTTCATTCCACGTTAGGGATAGAACGGCGTGTTTGAACTCCTTTTGGTTTGTTGCATATATGCAAACCAAAAGAGTGAGTAGTGATAGCCCGACCATTACAGCGTTAAAATGTTTTTGCGTTGGAACGCAAAAACATTTTTATGCTGTAATGGGAACGCCCAAATCATTTTAAGGGAGGTAATAGGCTTTTACTTTGTTGTCGTCAATGGTTACTATATTGGTTTTTCCATTGTGGTTGAAATCTCCGATTATGGTGTATAGGCTTCCTTCTATTTCGTAACTTGTTATGGGGTTTAGATGGGCGTCTAATATTTCAATTGTATGGGTTTCGGAATTGGATATCACAAAGTAATAATGATGGTCGCTCCCTTGTATAATGGTGTAATTTTCGGGTAAGTCATAGAGGTATTGACGCTCCCTCAACAGGCTTTTGTCGGTGGCGTAAAGCTCTATTTTGTTTTGATAGACGGATACATAATCAACAAAATTATCTTTGTCTATATCCATTACATTAATGAGAGCTTCGGTCTGAGTGGAATCTAACCTGAAGTGCGTGCCGATGTTGGCAAAGGTGTAATCTTCGATGTATGCTAAAGAATCGGTAGGGTAAATGAATGATGAGGTTTCAAATGAAGCTCTTCGTTGGAAAAAATATTGCTGACGGGTGGTTTTTAATGGTTTTTTGAGTTGATAAATGGTTTCTCCTCGTCGGTTGAGAAAGTAGCAATTGCCTTGTTTATCGAAAGAATAGATATAGTCTTTTCCATTGATTACGAATCGTTTAAACGGTAGCGTGATATTGGTTTTTGATTTGGGGTTTGACCAACCGGTTACGGGTTTTGCTTCTTTGTTGTAATTGTAGGTAATGTTGTTTTGGCAAGAAATCCAAAAACGAAAATTATGTGTATGTTCGTAGTCAAAAACGGTAACTTCTGCGGTTGCCGGTGAAGGAATTGTGATAGGGAAATTTCCGACATTATGTCCGTTGATGTCCAAAATATATAATTTGTTTGCCGTGTTGAAAACCATTTGCCATTTGCCGTTTCCGAAGATATCGATTTGTTTTACTTTTCCGATGATTTTGCCGTCTAACTTTTTCGACCATTTGATTCTGCCCGCACTGTTGATTAAGTGAATGGTGTTTTCTTTGTCTTGAACTAAAATATCCAATGTTTTGCTTCTGTGATTTTTAAGTAGTTCCGGTGTTCTTGCTACGGGATATTTAAGTGAAACTTCCCAAAGTTGATTCCCTAAGTTTTGGGTTGCTTTGGTTTCGGTTTTGAGAAGTAGGACTTGGTGTAAAATGGAATCGGATATTGGATTGGTTTGAAAGGCTATTTCGCTAAAATTGCTTAACGAATTTTGAAAATCTTTTAGTGTATTATTGTACTGTGGCTTAATGTTAGCAAATAAATTTTTCAAGGTTTGTGTGACGGATGCATAGTAGCTGTAAAATGCTTTTTGAGCAAGCAGTTTTTTGTAAAAACGGATATAATTATCGTCTTTTTCGATAATTTCTGCTTTTTTCCACTCCAACAAAATTTGTTTTAGGGTGCTTTGTTCTCCGATAACCAACACGTTGTTGTAGGCGGTAACATAAACTTCGGAAAGATGAAGCAATCGTTTTATAGTGCTGTTGTTACTCCTTTCTATAGTGTAGCCTGAAAACCATTCTGTAAGCGTGTCTTTCTTTAGTATTTTTTCTACATCTGTCAAAGGATTTTCGCTCTCATTAAAGACAAAATAGTAAGCTTTTTTGCTTTTGTTCTTCCCAAAGATAACTTCTGCAAAATGCCGTAGGTCAAGTTTTATAAAGATATTTACTGCATCACATTTGCACTCCTCTTTTAGTTGTTCGACTATGTCTTTTACCTTTGGATTTGATGCGTCAAGACTGTATTCTTCAATAAATTGAATGGATTGAGGTAATAATTCGGGATTGATTAGCTCTGTAGAAAATGGTTTTTGTTTTTCTTTTAGAGAGGCAACTCCATTGAGTAAAAGTTCATTGTTTTTCAGAATCACATCGTAACTGCTCCAGCCTGTTGATGTAGAAAGCTGTTCTATTTTTTCTTTGGTAAGAATGGGAATCAATAATTTTTTTAACCCGGATGTATTGAAATAAATAGTAGCATTGTTGTACTTACTATTCGTAGAAAGTAAGTTGCTGAAGTTTTTTATTTGAGGTAGATTTTTTCCAGGAGCGGAAAATCTGTCGCTGAGCAATTCACGATTGGAAGAAATAAGAACAAAAGGTTTTTGATAAGCAAAATAGTATGACTTTCCCTTGTAAAATGGGGTGGATTCAACAGAGGTAAACGATAGGGAACGAACAATAGAATCAAAAACAAATTGAGGTGCACGAAAGGAAACAAACAAAGCCGGTTTTTCGGCATTGGGGTGAATGGAAAAAATAACTTTATTAAGAAAATCACCCGTCGTTAAAAATGATAAATGCCTTGCTGTCGAGTCAATAAGATTTAATTCTGTATCGATT
>JALWSJ010000074.1 GCA_026993705.1 Flavobacteriales bacterium | reverse complement strand
GAGAAGATATTATGAGATTAAAAAAAGAACTATTAGTAGGTATCATATCTGCCTTGGCGGTAGCCGCTTTAATTGTTGGTTTTTTCTACCTTAAAGGACAAAACCTTTGGCAGAAGAAAGAAACTTACTTTGCTACTTACGAAAAAGCGGAAGGACTAACCAGTGGTAATTCCGTAGTAAAAAACGGTGTACCTATCGGCGTAATCACCTATGTAGATTTATATCCCAATGACCCCAACCGTGTATTGGTTAAATTTGACGTAACTACCGATTGGGTGAAAATTCCCAAAGGGTCAATAGCTCAATTAGAACCCGGTATGTTAGGTTCACCCGTTATCAATCTTATCTTTTCTGAAAGTACGGAATACTATCATTCCGGAGATACGATTCCTGCAAAAATGAAAGCAGGAGTATTTGAAGAAGTAAAAGACCAAATACTGCAACGTATTGACCCTTCCCTATCGAAACTGAATAACGCTATTGCAACGGCAGATTCTGCCATTACAATCGTTTCGGCTGTTTTCGGTAGAAACACAAATAATTTAGACAAAAGTTTTGAAGGTATTAAACGCTCGATACTCAATTTTGAACGGGTTTCAATCCACTTAGATACATTGGTACAAGGCTTTAACAGTTCAAGATATCAAATATTTGCTACGTTTGCAAATGTTCGTTCAGTTACCGAAAACCTAAAACAAAACAACGAAGAAATTACACGCACCTTACAAAATGTTGCTACCATTTCGGACAGTATCGCTTTGATGGATTTTGCAGGAACACTAGACAAAGCAAAAACATCTCTGGATAACGTAAACACTATTCTCTACGAAATAGAAAACGGAGAAGGAAGTCTAACCAAATTACTCAAAGACAGTACGCTCTACAAAAACGTAAATATAATGATTGAGGAAGCGGGAAGACTCATTGAAAACATTCAAGAACACCCGAATCGATACCTACAATTTGCCGTATTCGGAACAAAAGACAAAGGGGTAAACCTAAGTTCACGAGACGAAAAACTACTACGTAAATACGTCAAAGATACCTTACGTCTGAAATATAAAAACACACCTAAATAGGTCTATGAAAAAAAAGAGACCAACCGTATTGACTATTGCAGGATTTGACCCGTCAGGGGGAGCAGGAATATTGGCGGACATAAAAACCTTTGAACAGTTAAAAGTTTACGGAATGGCAGTGCAAACAGCCAATACCGTACAAAATGAACTTTCGTTTTATGAAGTCAATTGGATTGACAGAAAAACGATTTTTAAACAAATCGATTGTTTACTTGAAAAGCATAATTTTTGCTATATAAAAATAGGACTTATACCTGACCTTGAATTTCTTCAAACACTTACAGAACACCCAAAACTAAAAGAAAGCAAATTCATTTGGGACACCGTACTCAGCAGTAGTTCCGGTTTTGATTTTAATCTAAACACTCAAGAGTTGGAACAAATTTTACCCAAAATCTTTATGATTACCCCCAATCTAAACGAAGTAAAAAAACTAGCACAAAAAGAATCAGCTGAAGAAAGTTCTACCTATTTAGCACAATTCACCAACGTCTATCTAAAAGGCGGACACGCAGAAGAAAATATAGGCAAAGATTACCTCTACACCAAAGAAGGGAAAGTATATCCCTTTAGAAACCACGCAAAAAAAGCCACCGAAAAACACGGAAGCGGATGCGTATTATCAAGTGCTTTAACCGCACATTTTGCCAAAGAATACCCCTTGATAAAAGCCTGCCTAAAAAGTAAAGATTACACCAAAAGAGTACTCGAAAGCAATCCTTCATTATTAGGTTACCATAAACAATAATCATTTGGGCGTTCCCATTACAGCATAAAAAAGTGGTTTCGTTCGCACTTCCCCCACTACACCGCTTTTTAACGCAGTAATGGTCGGGCTATCACTACTCACTCTTTTGTGCTGCATAAGTGCAACAACACAAAAGGAGTTCAAACACGCCGTTCTATCCCTAACGCAAGTGAAATGAGTGCAAAGAAAAACAGAATTTAAATTACTTCTTATACTCTTGATACAAATTATAAACAATACCATCTGCCAATCCTACCTTAGGGACAATCATTTTAATAGCTTTTGCTTCTTTCATAAAAAACAAATAAATTTTCCCTGCAGGGATAATTACATCGGCTCTATCGGGTTTCAGTTTTAACTTTTTAACCCTGTCCTCATAACTGTATTGAGCAATTTTTTCAACGATACTTTTTATTTCGTCATATTCAATCGTCTCACCAAAACTGTGCACACTCTCCTTATAAATCCTATTGATATTTCCTCCCGTCCCGATAGCTATAACCTCTCCTTTTATCTCTAAATCATCTATCCATTGTTTTGCCTTCTCCCAAACATTATCGCTAACTTTATTTTGGAGCATTCTCACGGTTCCGAGTTTAAATGACTTAGAATTTATCTTTTTGTTATTTCGAATTAAACTAACTTCGGTACTTCCTCCACCTACATCAATATAAATGTAATATTGGTCAGGTTGTAGATTCGCAGTATGAAAATTGGTAAAAATAATATCAGCCTCTTCACTTCCACTTATTATTTCAAGATAGATATTTGCTTTTTGAGCTATTTGTTGAGCTATTTCTCTACCATTCTTTGCCTCACGCATAGCAGAAGTAGCACAAGCCCTGAAATGGCTAACATCATTAACCTCCATCAAATAGCGAAAGGCTTTTAATGTCTTGACTAGCTTTTTTGCTTTATCTTGTGAAATATACCCTTTCCCGAAAACATCTTCTCCAAGACGCAAAGGAACACGCGTTAATGAAATTTTTCTAAAATATATTTTCTCTTCGCCCGTATCTACTGCTTCTTCAATTAACAATCGAACTGCATTGGAACCGATATCTATTGCTGCTAAAATCATAAATACGAAGATACAAAAAAAGCCCGCAGGATAACCTGCGGGCTTTAGAATTTTACTGTTACCTAAGTAACTTAAAATAGATTATTTAACCATTACTGTATGGTTAAATACTTTATTGTTAGTGATTACTTTAACAATGTACATACCCGGCACAACATTGTTCAATTGAACCTCTTGTTGTGCATTTGCAGCAACAGTATAAGTTCCACTGTACACAACTTTACCTTGTACATCTATTACTTCCAGAGCAACTTTACTGTCTGTATTTCCATTTACAACATAGAATGTTCCATTATTTGGATTTGGATAAATCGCAAAATCAGCAGAACCTTCTTCTGTAATGTTTGTACAATCAACCAACTCCACAGTTATTTGAGTAGAAGCCGGAGGACAAACACCATTGTTTACAGCATAAGTAAATTGATATTGACCAACAGGTAACCCTGCAGCAATAAATTTATTACCAACCAACAATCCTGTATTGGTATCATCATTCCAAGTACCACCTGCATCAATAGTTCCGGTTAACCCATCAAACAAGAATACATCACCTGCATTACAAGCTTGGAAGTTAGAAACTGCAGTTCCTGAGTGTGTCATTGTAGCAACATTTAATGGAATTGTAGCAGTATCAGCATCACAAGAATTACTTACAATATAATACACTTCCAATCCTGAAATAGAAAGAGCACCTGTATTCAATAAAGAATCATCTACTATCGCAGTAGGATTTAATGGGTACTTCCATGTTCCCATATTTGTAGCCTGACCAGTTAAGTCATTCCAAAGGTCAATTGTATCTCCAGCACAAGCAGGAGCAATAGTTGAAGCGGGTTGACCAGCTTGCCCTGTAACACCCCAGTCCATAATGGTTAATTTTATTATACCTTCTTGACTACTTGAACTACCCCCAACATAAAACAAGATAGTATCTCCAGGTGTTTGACCACAAATTTCAACTGAACCTCTACCAAACACTCCACATATAGAACTATTAGAAAAACTATATGCTATTTGACCAAATGTATTAAAATCTGTACAATCCAACGTGTCATAAGCATAAGCACCTACAACTGTATGGAAGTCAGAGTTACAAGTAGCAATTAATAAATGACCGGAAGCAGGCACCACTGTTTTAAACCAAACGGTATTATATTGAATACCATTAAGTGGTTGCTCTCCAGTTTGAGTAGTAGCATTTATATTAGAGAAGACAGTATCCATAACATTTGGTTCTACTAGAATAGCATCACAAGTTGTATCATTCAGCAATGGTGTTGTTACTACAATTGGTCCAACCCAATCACTAGTATCACCGCTACCACAGTCAGCTTGTACATAAAATTCATATACTGAACCTAACGCAAGTCCAACAATAGTGTCTGTTGTACCTGTAACCCCTGTAACCATTGTTCCGGTTCCTTGAGTAAATCCGAAAGATCCATATTCAATGTTCCACATCGTTTCGCTAGCTCCAGCAACCCAAGATAAAACAACCGAATCTGCATTTTGGTATGCATTTGAAAGGTTATACGGCATCGGACAAGTTGGCTCATAAACAGCAATATCATCGATATACCATCCTTCTCTATGTATACTAACATCAGTCACTAGCTTAAACCGTACTCGAACGTTTGCTACATTATATCCTGATAAGTCAAATATTTCTTTTTTCCACATTGTGTTATCAAGAACCGTAGTACTACTTGTACCCCAGTCACTATAACTTTCTTCATCAAAATAACCAGAATAAACACCACTACCTCTATAAGTTGAATTTGGTAAAACACTATATGTAACACCTCCATCAGTCGATATTTCAACAATAGCGTCATCATACCCCCCTTCTGTTTTAGCGATATGCCAAAACTCTAACACTGGATAGTTTGTAGAAGACAAATCTAAAACTCCTGTTTCAACTAGAATATTTATTTCATTATTCCCATATCCATTAAACATTGAGCTATCTCCAGAATGAGCTAAAGCATTAGTTCTTACCCATGGAGTATTACTATTATCATCTACAAAAAGTAAAGTAGCACTATCAAAGTTTTCGTTTAATGGAAAAACGTTAGCAGGAGGCAATGTTGTAAACGTTGTTGAAATCCAAGTACTCACATCACCTACACCACAAGAATCTTGCACATATACATCATAATCTGTATTAGCACTAAGACCTGTCAATGTATATGGATTTGTAACATTATAAACAAAAGTACCGGAACCTTGAGTAAAACCGGTTGGACCATACTCTATATTCCAATTACTCGCACCACCTGTTGTCCAAGAAACATCCGCAGAAACATCAGACATATTAGTAGCTGTTAACGCTGTTGGAGCCGGACAGGTTGGTGTTACATAATCGACCACTAAATCAAACATAATTGTTACACCATCACTAAATGCATCTAAGTCATTAGAAGCAACTGTTAATATAGTAAAACCAGTAACATCAGTTCCATCAAAACTACTTGCACAGCCATTTGAAATAAGCGTATTCCCATCCTTAGTTAATGTGAAATCATACCAATTACCACAATTTGAACTACCTATACTACCTGCAGAATTATTCAAAGTAATAGAATTAATAGGCTGACCTTGATTAACCGTAATATCTGCAATATTGACAGTCACTACAGTTGGATCATCATCATTACCGCTCGCAGTAAATGTTTGTGTTCCTATGCTTTGTGCATTACTCCCCAAAAAAAAGAGTAGTGAAACACCTAAAGTGTAAATTTTTTTCATAATTTTTAAAATTTAGTTAATTATTAGTTAATAAATCAATATACAAATATAACCATAATTAAAGCGTTAAACCCAATCCTTTTTATAATTTTGTTATAAAATTATTAACAAAACGGTATTAAAAATGAACAAATCCTTAATAAATAAAACAGCAATCGTTTGCGGAAGCACGCAAGGAATAGGCAAAGCCACAGCTCTACTTCTTTCACAAAAAGGAGCTAATATTGTGTTAATAGCTCGTAATCAAGAGCGATTGGAAATCGTTAAAAACGAACTTGATACTACCGCAGGTCAATCTCATCATGTTATTGCTGTAGATTTTTCAAAACCTGAAGATGTAAGAAAAGCTATAGCTAATTTTCTTTATGAATTTCCCAAAGCTGAAATCTTAGTCAATAATACAGGAGGCCCTGCTGGTGGAAAAGCTATTGAGGCCAATCCAGAAGAATATTTAAAAGCCTTTAACATGCACTTGATTAATAATCAAATTTTGGCTCAAGCTGTTATCCCTTTTATGAAAAAAAGTGGATACGGTCGGATAATTAATATTATTTCCACGTCTGTAAAACAGCCATTAAATGGCTTAGGTGTTTCCAATACAATTCGTGGAGCTGTTGCAAACTGGGCTAAAACACTAGCTAATGAATTAGGTGAATTTGCTATAACCGTCAATAATGTTTTGCCTGGTGCAACCAATACCGAACGATTAAAAAGCATAATTGCATCAAAATCTGCTAAAACTGGTAAGTCGATTGCAGAAATCAGTAAAGAAATGCAAAGTCAAGTGCCTCTAAAACGATTTGCTGAGCCTTATGAAATAGCACAAGGTGTAGCCTTCTTAGCCTCTCCCGAAGCAAGTTACATAAATGGAATAAACCTTCCTGTTGATGGTGGAAGAACGAAATCACTATAATCCTTCATCAAATAGAAACTCTTTCGTGCAACGTAAAGAGTTAGAATAAAAGCCTGTGAATTTGTATATTTTCAGGCTTTTATTTGTTGTGTCAACCTCTTTTATTGCTTCATTGTTTATTATAGTTAGTCTTTTTCTGTGACTATCAAGATGTAAGACGCCAACTAGAATTGTGTCTTTCTCCGCAATTGCCCCTAAAAACGGATATTCATCTACCTTTGTTTTCTTACGGAGAAAAACCAAATCATTGTCATATATACCAAAAGCAATTAAACTCGAACCCTGATTACGATAAATCAAGTCTGCTTTCTTAATCATGTCGGCATCACAATAAAAATATAAATTTTTGTTATTTCCATCCACTACGTTAATTGGCTTAGATTTTTGCGTTGTACCCTCGTGTTTTGGGAAATGAAGAATGTCATTTACGGACAGCTTCTTTCTTATTAAATCATCAACGCTAATTTTGAAATAATCTGAAATGGCAATAATCAAATCCAGCTTTGGTTCTGCTCGTAGTTCTTCATATGAGCCAATATTCGCTCGCTTTACCCCAAATAGCTCAGCAAACTGACTTTGGTTCAGTTTCTTTACAGCGCGTATTTTTTTAATGTTATATCCAATTTCTGTCATAGTACAAAAGTAGTAAAAATCATTCTTCTTGCTAAAAAAAATAGTTTTTTCTTGCTAAATTAATTAGTGTAGTGTATATTTGTCAAAACAAAACTTAAAACTCAATCAATTATGGAAGTAACCACCAAAGGTTTTGAAACCGTAAAAAACTACCTTCTCGATATGGACTACGAGATTAAACACGAAGACGAAGCAGAAGGAATTATTGTAATCGAAAAGCAAGATGAAGGCATCTTGAATTTGGTCTTAGACTGCGAAGACTCGATGCTTGTAATGGAGCAATCGCTTTTTGAGGTAAAACACGAATCTCCAGAACTATACAAAGAATTGCTAATAAAAAATAGAGATATAGTTCACGGAGCATTTGCCCTAGACAACGGGAATGTATTGTTTCGCGACACTTTACAATTGGAAAATTTAGACAAAAACGAGCTAGAAGGTTCAATCAATTCATTAAGCCTATTGATGACAGAGTATGCTGATAAGTTGATAGAATTTTCAAAATAAAAATAGTTAGGGCGTTCCCCCATTTTACAAAAGACACATATCGCTCTCGCTCAACGTGTCTTTAGTAAAATGGGGTCGGGCTATCACTACTCACTCTTTTGTGTTGCATAAGTGCAACAACACAAAAGGAGTTCAAACACGCCGTTCTATCCCTAACGCAAGTGGAATGAGTGCATAGAAAGTGAATTTTAGTTTCTTTAGACGATGAAGAAAATTTTTGCATAGCTGAGCTATGGAAAAATTTTATGAAGTAGTATAAAGGAAATAAAAACACTTTATAGTGCTCATTATACTAGCGTTAGAGATAAGTCCCTAACGCGGAGAAAATGAACCAAATGAAAAAATCAGTAAAAATTGTAATAGCAATCACAATTGGATTATTAAAAATTTTAACAAGAATAGATTAAAAA
>JALWSJ010000073.1 GCA_026993705.1 Flavobacteriales bacterium | reverse complement strand
ATATAAATCCATTCTTAAAAATGATGGTACAAAAACCATTAAACAATCTTTTTGATTATATGGCTGAACGATTAGTTATTGTAAAAGGAAAGGAAGAAGCCTAATTCTATGTTTGTTTCCAAAAACAACGTGTTAAGTTTTAAAGATTATTTCTTTAAAAAATTATCTGGAATATATCCCGAACGAGAAGTAGCTCAATTGTTTGAGTTACTTTTTTTTCGTTATAAAGGTTGGTCAAAGATTGAATTAAGATGTCATCAAGAAACTTCTCTTTCCGAATCGGAATTACTACAATTGCGAGGTTATACACATCGCTTAGTGAATTACGAACCAATACAGCATCTATTTAATAAAGCAGAGTTCAACGGTTTGGATTTTTATGTAGATAAAAACGTGCTAATACCAAGGCAAGAAACTGAAGAATTGGTTCATCTCATTCTTAATGAAAATACGGTTGATAAAGTAGTCTTAGACATCGGAACAGGGTCTGGGTGTATAGCAGTTTCTTTGGCTAAATTCGGTCATTTCAAAAATGTTTTTGGGGTTGATGTAAGTTATTTGGCTTTAAAAGTAGCCGCACAAAACAGCAAGAATAACAAGGTAAACGTAAATTGGATTGAAAAAGATATTTTAGTCTCAAACACCGATGATTTACCCAAAGTAGATTTTATGGTCAGTAACCCGCCTTATATAACAGAACGGGAAAAGGCAGAGATGCACGCAAACGTTTTAGACTACGACCCACATATAGCTTTGTTTGTAGAAAACAAAGCTCCTTTAATTTTCTATGAAAGAATTGCACAAATCGCTCAATCACTGCTAAAGGAAAACGGAATATTATTTTTTGAAATCAATGAACATTTCGGAAAAGAAACCCAAAAATTAATACGGGATATTGGTTTTTCAAATGTAGAGTTAATAAAAGATTTGAATGGAAAGGATAGAATGATAAGGGCGGAAATTAATTAGTTGCGTTAGTGATTATTAAGTTACTATGAAAGTATTTGAGCTAATAACGTAAAAATATTGGTTTATTATTGTATTTATTTGATTTTTAATATTGAACTTGTTTAAAGTTGACAGACTAATAGCGAGCGTGAAGGCTTATATTTTCTGGCAAAGCTCCATTTTTATTGCATAGCCATTAGCTATGGAATAAAAATTAGCTGAAGTCCAGAAAATATAATGCTTTACGCGTAGTTTAGTAAGTTAACTTTAAACAAGTTCATAGTATTTGTATTTGATTGGAAGCCTAACATGCACTTATTCTACTTGCGTTAGGGATAGAAGTGGCATCCTTTTGGGTTGTTGCGTATATGCAACCCAAAAGATATAGCGGATAGCCCGCCCATTGTGGCGTTAAAAAGTAGTGTAGTGCAACGAAACTGCTTTTTTATGCCGTAATGGGAACGCCCAAATCATAATAAGGAATGATATAACCGAATATATTCTTCTGCTGCTTGTTCCCAGCTAAACTGTTTTGAACGTTCGATAAGTTGGTTGGATTTGTCAATGGTATGAGAGTGAAGGGCTTGAATGACTGTTTGTGCCATATTTTCGGGATTGAAATCTTTGAAGTAAAGGGCTAGTTTTCCGCCTATTTCAGGAAGAGAAGTTCTGTTCGATAGAATTAGAGGTTTGCCGTAGTTCATAGCCTCAACCACTGGTAAACCAAAGCCTTCAGTGAGCGAGGGAAAAACAAAAGCACTACAATTTTTATAGAGCCATATTTTTTCTTGTTCGGTAATTTCGCCTGTAAGTACAATTCGATGTTTTAATCCGTGTTGATGAATACTTTTTTCAATCTCTTTAGCATAAGCAGTGTCTTTGCTACCACTGATGTATAATTTCAGTAGAGGGAGGTGCTTCATCATCTCAACCAAGGTGTGAAAATTTTTCTTTTCCCCCACAATTCCTAAAGTAAAAAGAAAGGGCTGCCTTGGGTCAACAATAAACTCAGGGCGTTTTGCTTTTTGTGAGGTTTCTACCGCTACACCGTTGTA
>JALWSJ010000072.1:4062-8188 GCA_026993705.1 Flavobacteriales bacterium | reverse complement strand
GATTAGGAAACATTTTTATTGGTTTTACTTTTGACAAAAAACCTGTTTATGCTAGAGATGTAAAGACAGAAAATGCTATGGCTATTCTTCTGAAAGATGCTATTAAACCCAATTTGGTACAGACATTAGAAGGAAATCCTGCAATTATTCACGGAGGTCCTTTTGCGAATATTGCTCAGGGAACAAATACGATTTTGGCGACAAAAATGGGATTATCTCTTTCTAACTTTGTTATTACCGAAGCTGGTTTTGGTGCTGATTTAGGTGCAGAAAAGTTTTTGGATATTAAATGTGTTTCGGGAAATCTAAAACCCGAAGCAATAATTTTAGTTGCTACCATAAGAGCTTTAAGACATCATGGCGGTGCGAAAAAAGAAGATTACAACACTCCTTCGTTAGAACGTGTTGACAAAGGTTTTGAAAATTTGGAAAAACATATTGAGAATATGAACCTTTATGGTATCAATCCTATTGTGGCTATTAATTCGTTTCCGAGCGATACAAAAGAAGAAGTGGAATTGGTTCAACAGAAATGTAACGAATTAGGTGTGAAAGCTGTTCTCGCCGAAGGTTGGGCTAAAGGAGGTGAAGGTATGACTGATTTAGCTCAAATATTAGTTAATGAAATAGAACAAAAAACGAATGAGTTTAAACCGCTTTATGACTGGAATGCGGGACTAAAAGAAAAAATAGAAACCATTGCTACTAAAATTTACGGTGCGGAAAAAGTCAGCTATTCTAAAAAGGCGGAAAAAGACCTGAAAACTATTGAAGATTTGGGGCTTTCTCATCTTCCTGTTTGTATGGCAAAGACGCAAAAATCTTTTTCAGATGACCCTTCGTTGATTGGTCGCCCAAAAGATTTTACGGTTACGATTCGCGAGTTTGAATACGCTGTGGGGGCTGGTTTTATTATTCCGATTCTTGGTAATATGATGCGTATGCCAGGCTTACCAAGTGTTCCTGCAAGTGAGAACATGTTTATTGATAATGACGGGAAAATTAGTGGGCTTTCTTGATTTGAGGTTTTAGGTAAAATAAACTCCGTTTTCTTCTCGCTCATTTCGCTCATTTTCTTCGCGTTAGGGACTATTAAGCGACTGTGAAAAACAGTTGAGTTTTTGAGCTAACGTAAAAATATTAGCTATTTTATAATTATTTGATTATCAGTGTTTTATTTTTACGTTAGTTGGAATCCCTAACCTCTGTAAAATGAGCACCATAAAATGTTTTTATTTCCTTTATCCTTCTTCAAAAAATATTTCCATAGCGGGTGCTATGCTCAATGCAATGAAATTTATGAAGAATTTGAAAAATTTATTTTTTTCAAGACTTAGGCGTAAAATTTTTGTTGTAACGAGTTACTACAAAATTTTACAACGACAGTATTGGAAAAAAGAAAGATTCAAAAATTCTTAAAGTTTGTTATTTTGAGCATAAGCAAAATAATTTTTCATCGTCTAAGAAAACTAAAATTCGCTTTCTTTCTTCCAATTTTATCCACGTTAGGGATAGAACGGCGTGTTTGAGCTCTTTTTTGCTTGCTTGCTGTTGCAAGCAAAAAAAGCGAGTAGTGATAGCCCGACCATTACGACGTTAAAAAGCAATGCAGTGCAACGTAATTGCTTTTTTATGCTGTAATGGGAACGCCCTAAAACTTATATACTCCTTTTTCTATCAATTTATTCAGACTAGTTCTTTCTCCTTTGTAGAACACAAGTATAAATGCGTCTTTATCGCCTACTTTTTGAGCTTTTTCTACTACTTTTTGAGCTTTTTCTAAGGTGTCATAGTTCCCTAAACGAAAACGAGTTATACCATCGGTAGATTGGACTTTGGTTAACTTTCCTATTTTTTTCCATCGTTTGGTGTTGAAATTATCGGGATTCATGAATGCTCCTACTTGCACTTGAAAATAAACGTCCTCTACCGATTGTTTGCCGTAGCGTTCCACAAATAAATCGAAATTTTCTCGAACAGATAAGTCTATTTTGGGTTTCGGTGTGGTGGTACGTTCGTCTTCTATGATAAAAATAATGTCTTCTATGTGTTCGGTATATTCCGTTTGATTTCGTGTATCAATCGTAATTGTTTTACTCGTTTCAGCATCAAGTTTAAAGGTTATTTCATATTCTTCACCTAAATTCAAGTAGAACTGATATTTACCTGCTTCGGCATCCGAACGAAATGCACCTCTGTCCTCACCTGCTTTGTTTTTCACCGTAATGATACAGTTTTCCGGTATAATATTTCCTTTTACTAACACCACGGGCTTACTGTGCAAGACTTCACTCGCATCTACTTCATAAATATCTGACTGCCCTTTTCCGCCGGGACGAGTAGATGAAAAATAGGCATTTCCTCCCCCTGTTACAAAGAAAAATAGATCATGAGCCGTAGTATTGAGCGGATAACCGATATTTCTTGGTTTTAAATATTCTCCTTCCCCTACAATTCTGGATTCAAAAATATCGAATCCTCCCATGGAATTATGTCCCTTGGAACAAAAGTTAAAACTTATTCCATCTGAATAAATGAACGGTGAATCATCATCGTATTTTGTATTGATTGTTTCGCCCATATTTTTGGGTTCACTCCATTCTCCATTAGGTAATTTATGAATAATATACAAATCTACTCCTCCAATACCTCCGGGTCTATCGCTTGAGAAAATAGCTATTTTTCCGTTAGGCGACACACTGATACTTCCCTCCCAATACTCGGAATTTACAGGCAATTCCTCCATCTCACTCCATCCGTCTTTGGTTTTCTTTACAAAAAATAAATCTCCTGAACTGAATTTTGTGTCTCTGTAAATATATAAAATCTGTCCATCGGAAGACATTGCTACCGTAGCTTCGTTTCTTTTTGAATTTATTTCACCTTTTACCGGTTGTGGCAAATCCCATTTTCCATTGTATTTTCGGGTAATGAATACATCTTCATTGTATTTTCCATTTTCTGCCGGTTCTAAAAACTCATCCATTCTTCCTCCTGTACTTCGTACCCCCCTATATGTGAAAGCTATCATGGTTTCATCGGCATTTAGAACCGGACTGTATTCGTTGTTGATAGTATTTATCGGCTGTCCTAAATTTTTGATTTCCAATTCTAATTTATTTGCCATTAATTCTTTACCGTTTTTACACTGTTCTATTAGATGAGGTATTTGTTTTTTTAATTCCTCTTCGGTATTTTTATCGGTTTGTGCTTGAGTAAAAAGTGCTATCGCCATATCAAATTCATAATTCAAGGCGTGGGCTCTTGCTAAATAAAAATTATAATTTTTTAGCTTTTTTTTATTACCTTGCAATGATTTAAAATCTTCTAAAGCTTGTCTAGCATCATTCAATTCTAAACTACAGATTCCTTTTTTAAACTTGTATTCGCTAACCTTAGAAAAATCATTTGCTAGTTGCGAATACAACGGCAAAGCATCAAAATAATCTTTTATAGAAAAAAAATGTTCTGCATCGGTAAAATTATACTCTTTCCCTCTTGATTGGTATTGAGCATAAACAGTATATTGAACACCATATAAAACGATAAGGGTAATCAAAAATTTACTTTGAAATAGAGTCATTTTTTCTTATTTTAATAAAAATCAAAGGTAAACAAGCATTAAATATTGTTTTTAATATATCGATAATTAACTATAATTTAACACACTTACTTTTACATATCGTAGTAATAATTATTCAAATTGGTACGAAATCCGATTTGCCAGAATGATTCAAATTTCAATATCGGATTTTCGCTTAACGAAGAGGTTACCAACTCATTCCTATAATTATATTTACCAAACAATTGCATATTGGTTTTTCGGTTAAACAAATAGCCTACTTCTATTCCCGAGTAATGAACTTTACTACGGAAAATCCCCTCTTGAGGTAAATCATTCGCCAATAAGATATTTGTTCCCAACCCTGCTGACGAGTAATATTTTTTTGAATAGAATAAGGTTTCCAAATTCACAAAATAACGTTCCTTTTCAAAGTGAGCCAACACTAAAAACTCATTAAACCCTGCTCCTAACGGATGAGCCAATTCCTGATTATCGTGAGTATAATTTTCAAGCAATCCACTAGTTGACCGCGTGTAAGCAAAATCCGAAACCGTATTATAT
>JALWSJ010000072.1:0-4052 GCA_026993705.1 Flavobacteriales bacterium | reverse complement strand
TATCCAAGAGTTCTTTAGGCCTTTTATACGCAACCACTTCCCCCCTATCTGAAAACCGTTTTTATTGACATCATCTTGCATATATTGCCCATAAATCACTAGTTGTTTGAACAATGAAACCTTAAAGTTCACCCCCAACAAAGTATTGTTTATCCCATTCAATCCATTTAGTAAGGTTGGCACACCAATTACAGGCAAATAAAAGTCAGAAGGCAAAGACACCATTCCTTTATTTTCTTCATAGTTTTTGTAAATTGCTCCTTCAAACAAACCTATTTGCAAATGAGGATTAACCGCATAAGACAAATAATGAAAAACACCTGCTTTTCGTTTAAATAACGCTTCTGCCGAATGGGTTGCAGGTATTCGAATTCTATTTTGCATCCACGTATTCAAACTTTGATAGTGTAATTTCCCTTTAAACAAACGCAACGACAAATTAAAAAACGGAACAGGGCTCGTATTGTCTGACAACAAAAGGGAACGATAACCATCGCCAATAAAATGCTTTCCTCTACCAAACTGTAAATTTACTTG
Organism: Flavobacteriales bacterium; assembly: GCA_026993705.1. Classification (GTDB taxonomy): domain Bacteria; phylum Bacteroidota; class Bacteroidia; order Flavobacteriales_D; family Parvicellaceae; genus S010-51. Next base: position 3,515 of record JALWSJ010000072.1, on the reverse strand, counting down.
TTTTGAAGGCGAAAAACTAGCCACACCGCTCGACATCGCTGCATCATACCCTCTTCCTTTAAAAGGTTTGGAACGCCCAATTCCCAAAGAAGTTTGTTTTGCACCGGCTATGCTATCCAAATAAACAGGATAAAATAGTTGGGTTTCATAAACCCTAGTTTCAAACGAAAAATTACGCGTAATATCTCCTGCTACACGCACTCCCCTAACATTCGACGATATTTTAAGCAAGGTGTCTTCTACACGCGTCTTTCCATAGGCGAAATTAAACAGCGGGTCAGCAACCAAATGAACATCTTTCTCCTCTACTGAAAGCAAATTTTTCTGAAACAGTTTTTCCGTAAACGCATAGTAATACTTCCCTGTATCGTTATAAACCGACTCATAAAATGTAGGCGAAACAAAAGTTTGAACAACAGGACGAACCGCCGAATGAAAATATTCTCCACTATCAGAAGACAAAGCCTCCATCTCCAATTGTTGCGTCAAATTATAATTCATCGGTAAATTCAAATGTTGAGCATACGTCATCCCGCCACAAAAAATCGTAGCAAAAAAGACAAGACAAAAGCATCTATTTAACCGCATAGAATCTATTTCTTTATTATTATTTGGGCGTTCCCCTCATTTGCTAAAGATACATATCGCTCTAGCGAAACGTATCTTTAGCAAATGAGGGTCAGGCTATCCACTATATCTTTTGGGTTGCATAAACGCAACAACCCAAAAGGATGCCGTTCCTATCCCTAACGCGGAATGAAATAAGTGCAAGAAAGTGGAGTTTGTAGTTCTCAGACGATGAATATTTTCTTTGCATAGCCCCAGCTATGGAAATAAAATATGAAGAAGTATGAGGGTGACAAAACCGCTTTATGTATTTATTTTCTAAATTAGCATTAAGCAAAGGTCGATAACTTTTCTTCCAATACTTTAATCTTAGCCAAAGCATCTGCTTTTTTCTTTTTCTCTAATTCCACTACCTTTTCAGGGGCGTTATTCACAAAACGTTCGTTACTCAATTTCTTCTCCACAATTCGTAAAGAGCCTTGCACATATTCCAATTCCTCTTTTAGTTTTGTAATTTCTGTTTCTATATCAATGTCTTCACTAAACGGAATGAAATATTCATTTGTTTTCACCAAAAATGAAAACGCATTTGCTACCTTATCGGCAACATACTCCAAGGAACTTAAATTCCCTATTTTAGCAATAACAGTATCGAAAGTCTTTGCTCCTTTTTCATTATCGATTACTTTCAAGTCCAAAGCAATTTTATTGGCTATATTTTTATCCTTTCTTATGGTTCTGATGTTAGAAATTACTTCGGTAGCTTCGGCAAACTCTTTCAATAAGCTTTCATTTACTTCTTCAACTTTCGGCCATTCTTTTACCATAATACAATCTTCCTCCGAACGTTCTCCTATCAAGTGCCAAATTTCTTCGGAAACAAACGGCGTAAACGGATGCATAATTTTTAATAAGCTCTCAAAAAATGAAATCGTTTCTTGATAAGTCTTAGCATCAATCGGTTGTTGATACGCCGGTTTTACCATTTCCAAATACCAAGAACAGAAATCGTCCCAAACCAATTTGTAGGTAGTCATCAAGGCTTCCGATATTCTGAACTTATCATATGAATCGTTAAGGTCTTTTAACTCTTTGTTGAGTTTTGAGGCAAACCATTCCGTTGCTACTTTTGCATATTCGGGTTGTTCTATATCTTCTTTTACTTCCCAACTTTTTACCAAACGGAAGGCATTCCATACTTTATTGGTAAAGTTTCTCCCTTGTTCACATTGACTACTATCAAAAGGCAAATCGTTTCCGGCAGGAGAACTTAACAACATTCCTACACGTACACCATCTGCTCCATATTTTTCAATTAACTCAATCGGGTCAGGGCTGTTTCCAAGCGACTTAGACATTTTACGTCCTAATTTGTCACGTACAATCCCTGTGAAATAAACATTTTTAAAAGGTTTTTCTTTTCGGTACTCATAGCCCGCCATTATCATTCTCGCTACCCAAAAGAACATAATTTCCGGTGCGGTAACCAAATCATCGGTTGGGTAATAATAATCAACCTCTTTTTTATCGTCGTCTTGTTTAAACCCATTAAATACGGAAATCGGCCACAACCACGATGAGAACCAAGTATCCAACACGTCTTCATCTTGTTTTAAATCGGCTTCGGTTAATTGTTTTCCTGTTTTCTCCGAGGCTTTTTTTACGGCTTCTTCCAAAGAATGAGCTACCACAAAATCATTTTTACGCGTACCGTAATAATAAGCAGGAATTTGATGTCCCCACCACAATTGACGTGAAATGCACCAATCTTTGATGTTTTCCATCCAATTTCTGTACGAGTTTTTAAACTTCTCAGGATGAAACTTGATGTTATCGTTCATTACATTTTCCAAAGCGGGCTTTGCCAAATCTTCGGTACTGCAAAACCATTGTAATGAAAGTTTTGGCTCAACTACTGCATCGGTACGTTCCGAAAAACCTATTTTATTAATATGGTCTTCTGTTTTTACCAAATAACCGTTTTCGTCCAAATCTTTTTCGATTTGCTTACGCACTTCAAAACGGTCTTTGCCGAAGTACAATTTACCGTTTTCGTTAATGGTTCCGTCATCATTTAAGATGTCGATTACTTCTAAATCGTATTTTATTCCTAAATTGTAATCGTTAGGATCGTGTGCCGGTGTTATTTTCAAGCAACCTGTTCCAAATTCTGTGTCCACGTATTCATCAAAAATGATAGGCACTACTCTATCCACTAAAGGTACTATTGCTTTTTTCCCTTTTAAATGTTGGTATCGTTTATCATTTGGGTTAACGCAAATAGCTGTATCTCCTAAGAGCGTTTCCGGACGCGTAGTTGCAATAGTCAACCATTCATCTTCTGTTCCTTCAATTTTATAACGAATGTAATATAATTTTGAATTAACCTCTTTGTGATTAACTTCTTCATCGCTTAAAGCGGTTTGTGCTTGCGGATCCCAATTTATCATTCGCACACCACGATAGATTAACCCTTTTTCGTACAAATCATTAAATACCCATATTACGCTTTCGTAATAGTCTTTATCCATCGTGAAACGGGTTCTATCCCAGTCGCAAGATGCTCCCAACTTTTTAAGCTGTTCGAGGATAATTCCGCCATGTTTTTCTGTCCAATCCCACGCATGTTGCAAAAATTCTTCTCTTGTCAACTCAGATTTGTCAATCCCTTCGCTTTTTAGTTTGGCTACTACTTTTGCTTCGGTAGCGATAGAAGCATGATCAGTTCCCGGTACCCAACATGCGTTTTTCCCCAACATACGAGCTCTACGCACCAATACATCTTGTATAGTGTTGTTTAACATGTGTCCCATGTGCAAAACCCCTGTAACATTCGGTGGCGGAATAACTACGGTATAAGGTTCTCTTTCATCCGGTACGGATTTAAAAAATCCGTTATCCATCCAGTATTTATACCATTTGTTTTCTGTTTTACTTGAGTCGTATAT
>JALWSJ010000071.1 GCA_026993705.1 Flavobacteriales bacterium | reverse complement strand
GAATAATGAAGGGTTTGCGGAATATATGGAAAGAGAATGGAGAATTATTAGAGTTCTACCAACACCATTAACAAAAAATTCAGTGAAAACATTGGATGAACTAGAAGATAATTTTATTCAAGAAATTAAATGTAAAGAACAAGATAATGGATCAAAACAAGAAGCTTGTTTTTTGCCTTTTGATTACTCTTTTATTGAAAATATAATTGTACCTGATGAAGGTGATTATGTAAATCGGTGTAAAAAATTAATGAGAGAAATAGGGTTGAACTGTAGATTGTTAATTGTGTCTAAGACAAAGCTAAAATCTATTGAATAGCAAGTGTTATTGAGTGAAAGCAAAGAAACTTCATTGTCTGAGAACTACAAATTCCACTTTCTTACACTTATTTCATTCCGCGTTAGGGATTGTATCCCTAACACAAAGAAAATGAACGGCATAAAACGGTTTTATTTTCCTTATCCTTCTTCAAAATTCTTTTCCATAGCTGGGGCTATGCAAAAGAATTTTTCATCGTCTAAGAAAAATAAATTCCGTTTTCTTCTCGCTCATTTTCTTCGCGTTAGGGATAGGAACGGCATCCTTTTGCCCTCCCTCCTTTTGGAGGGCAAAAGATATAGTGGATAGCCCGACCTTTACGGCGTTGAAAAATAGTGTAGTGAGAACTGCACTATTTTTTTATGCCGTAAAGGGAACGCCCAAATAGTTCATAATACTCAGAAAAATATTCTGAAAAATGAGTATATTCGCAGGTCTAAAACGAATACTACTAAAGAATGGAAAAAATAGCACCTTATCAGCCAAAGAATAAAGTAAGAATTGTAACAGCGGCTTCGCTTTTTGATGGGCATGATGCTGCAATTAATATTATGCGTCGTATTATTCAAACTACGGGGTGTGAGGTGATACATTTGGGACATGATAGGAGTGTGGAAGAGGTGGTGAATTGTGCGATTCAAGAGGATGTGCAAGCTATTGCGATGACTTCGTATCAAGGAGGACATACAGAGTATTTAAAGTATATGTATGATTTGTTGAAGGAGAAAGGTGCTGGGCATATAAAGATTTTTGCTGGTGGAGGTGGAACTATTTTACCTTCGGAAATTAAAGAGTTGCAAGAATATGGAATTGAGCGTATCTATCATCCTGATGATGGTAGGGCTATGGGATTGCAGGGGATGATTAACGATTTGGTGCAACGGTCTGATTTTCCTGTGGGGGATAAATTGGAAGGTAAAGAAGTAGAGCGAATTTTTGAGAAAGATGATTATTCGATTGCTCGTTTGATTAGTGCTGCGGAGAATTTTCCAAAGAAACATGAACAAGTTTTAGAGGAAGTTCATAAAATGGCTTCGGAAAATAATACTCCTATTTTGGGTATAACAGGTACTGGTGGTGCTGGTAAATCGTCTTTAGTAGATGAGTTGGTGAGAAGGTTTTTAATCGATTTTCCTGATAAAGAAATTGCGATTGTTTCAGTTGATCCGTCTAAGAGAAAGACAGGAGGAGCTCTTTTGGGAGATAGAATACGAATGAATGCGATTAATAATGAACGTGTATATATGCGTTCTTTAGCTACTCGACAAAGTAATTTGGCGTTGAGTAAGCATGTTGCTGAGGCTCTTTCGATATTAAAAGCAGCGGATTATGATTTGATTATTTTGGAAACTTCGGGGATTGGTCAGTCTGATACGGAGATAATGGATCATTCTGACGTGAGTTTGTATGTGATGACACCTGAGTTTGGTGCTGCTACGCAGTTGGAAAAGATTGATATGTTAGATTTTGCCGATTTGGTGGCAATAAATAAGTTTGATAAGAGAGGAGCTTTGGATGCATTGCGTGATGTAAAAAAACAATACATGCGAAACCATAATCTTTGGGATGTAAATCAGGATGATTTACCTGTTTATGGTACTATTGCTTCGCAATTTAATGACCCTGGAATGAACACGCTTTATAGAGCGGTAATGGATAAAGTTACGGAGAAAACGAATAGTGATTTGAAGTCTAATTTTGAGATTACAAAAGAAATGTCTGAAAAGACCTTTGTGATTCCTCCTGCTCGAACTCGCTATTTGTCTGAAATAGCTGAAAATAACAGAACTTACGACAAAACGGCTCGTGAACAAGCTGAGGTCGCTCAAAAACTTTTTGGAATTTACAAAACGATTGAAACCGTTTTGGGAGCAAAACCGGCTATTGATAAAACAGGAATTGTTGAAGAAGATATTAAAGCAAATAGCAATGAAGATAATCAAGAATTGTTGGAATTGTTGCTTAAAGAATTTGACCGAATTAAAATGGATTTGAACCCACACAATTGGGAAACCATTGTAAATTGGAAAAATAAATTAAAAAAGTACAAAGATCCGGTTTTTACGTTTAAGGTAAGAGATAAAGAAATTTCGATAAAAACTCATACGGAAACACTTTCGCATTTGCAGATTCCTAAGGTAGCTTTACCTAAATATACAGCATGGGGGGATTTATTGCGTTGGAATTTACAGGAGAATGTTCCGGGAGAATTCCCTTATACTTCTGGTTTGTTTCCGTTTAAAAGAGTGGGTGAAGATCCTACCAGAATGTTTGCAGGAGAAGGTGGTCCTGAGCGAACTAACAGACGATTTCATTATGTGAGTTTGGGGATGCCGGCAAAAAGGCTTTCTACGGCGTTTGATTCGGTTACGTTATATGGCAATGACCCTGATGAGCGACCTGATATTTATGGTAAAATCGGAAATTCAGGGGTTTCTATTTGTTGTCTAGATGATGCAAAGAAACTTTATTCAGGGTTTGATTTATCGCATCCTTTGACTTCGGTTTCGATGACGATAAATGGACCTGCTCCGATGATGTTGGGATTTTTCATGAATGCTGCCATTGACCAAAATTGTGAGAAATACATTCGTGAGCACGGTTTGGAAGAGGAAGTAGAGGCTAAAATAGAAGCCTTTTATAATGAAAAAGGTACAGACAGACCACGTTACCAAGGTGAATTACCTGAAGGAAATGATGGTTTGGGGTTAATGCTCTTAGGAATTACCGGAGACAAAGTACTACCTAAAGAAGTGTATGAAAAAATAAAGGCTGAAACACTAACAAAAGTAAGAGGAACAGTACAAGCTGATATTCTAAAAGAAGACCAAGCTCAAAATACTTGTATTTTTTCAACGGAATTTGCTTTGCGATTGATGGGGGATGTACAAGAATATTTTATAGAACATGGTGTTCGTAATTTTTATTCGGTATCTATTTCCGGTTATCATATAGCCGAAGCAGGAGCTAATCCTATTACACAATTAGCACTAACTTTGGCTAACGGCTTTACTTATGTGGAGTACTACTTAAGTCGTGGAATGGACATTAATAAGTTTGGTCCTAACTTATCTTTTTTCTTTTCCAACGGAATTGATGCGGAATATGCAGTCATAGGTCGCGTAGCTCGTAAGATTTGGAGTAAGGCTTTAAAACATAAATATGGAGCGAGTGCAAGAGCTCAGATGTTGAAATATCATATCCAAACTAGTGGTCGTTCCTTGCATGCTCAAGAGATTGACTTTAACGATATTCGTACAACATTACAAGCACTTTACGCTATTTATGATAATTGTAATTCTTTACACACCAATGCGTACGATGAGGCAATTACAACACCAACAGAAGAATCGGTGCGTCGAGCAATGGCAATACAGTTGATTATTAACAAGGAGTTGGGTTTAGCTAAAAACGAGAATCCTATTCAAGGTTCGTTTATTATTGAAGAACTTACAGATTTGGTAGAAGAAGCTGTTTTAGCAGAGTTTGATAGAATTACGGAAAGAGGTGGAGTATTAGGAGCTATGGAGACCATGTATCAACGTTCTAAAATACAAGAGGAAAGTTTGTATTATGAAACATTAAAACATACAGGAGAGTTTCCTATTATAGGTGTTAATACCTTTTTAAGTTCAAAAGGTTCGCCTACTATTTTGCCCAAAGAAGTAGTTAGAGCTACAGAAGAAGAAAAGCAATATCAAATTAAAATGTTGAGAGAATTGCAACATACATTTAAGAAAATTGTTCCCAAGCAAATAGAAAAAATACAAGAAACGGCTATTCAAAATAAAAACATATTCAATGTTTTAATGGAGGCAACTAAATATTGTTCTTTAGGACAAATCACTAACGCTTTGTTTGAAGTAGGAGGACAGTATAGAAGAAATATGTAATGTTTATTTAATAGTTGTATTAAACGTTAGAACCATTTGATTAATATAGTTTAAATAGTATTCACATAAAAGCCCAAAATACAATGTATTTTGGGCTTTTATCTTTATAAAATTTTACAAAAAATCTTCAATCAAATTAGAAAGAAGGACAAGAAATCGTTCTAAATTTAGGTTTCTTAGGACGGCATTTGAAATTGATTCCCATTGAAAGTTCATGAGAACCACCCGACGCTAAAGATAATTTTGAAACAGTAACATCGTATGAGTAACCGATTTTGAAATAATCTGTTTCGATACCTACTGAAGTAATAAAGGCATCTTGATTTCTATACCAAATACCAGCTGTTAAAGGTCCTTTTTTGATATAAACCCCCATATTTAACTGGGTAAAAGTCCCTTGTTGTCTAAATAAGATATTAGGTGACACAGAAGCATCCGAAGCCTTGTATTTACCACCACTTCCAATTGGAATAATAGCCCCAGCGTGACCTGTAAATTTCATCGGTAATTTACTTCCACTGTTACCAATCAAAGATTCATTAGGTTCTGTTAAATGATCAACAGCAAAACCAAAAAAGAAATGTTCTGTATATCCAATAGCTCCGGCAGAGAAATCGATACCAGTTACAGGTCCATTTCTTCTCACATCATTTGTTTGATAGACAAACCCCCTTCTTCTGTCAATCATATCTCCAAATGTTAACTTATTCCAATCTATTGATTTTTGAAAAAACGTTGCCTCTAGTCCTACATTAACCGAAAACTTCCTCGTAACTCGTTGGTTGTAAGCATACATACCACTCACTCGAGTTGTTTTCAATGTATTTGCAGCCTTATCAGTCAATACTAAAAGTCCCAAACCACCGGACATACTTTGCACCATCTGGTCATAAGAAGCACTATTCGTAACAAAACTACCAGATAAATTCGCCCACTGATTTCTACTATTTAATGAAATCCGAGGACAAACCTTTGATCCCGCAAAAGCAGGGTTAAGGTACAAAGGATTTGAGTAAAACTGAGTAAATTCAGGATCTTGACCAAAACTAATTTTACTCATCCCCAACAGTACCGTTAAGGTAACTATTGCTAATACTATGTTATTATATATTCTCATACTTTAAAAGTATTTATTTCTTTTTCCAATTACCTGAACGTATCAAATATCGTAATGATACCTCATGCGTTCCATAAAAACGATTTTCTGCAAATGATTTTGCATAACTAAATCCGTAAATCAAACGAAGTCTTTTTCCTTGTGTTCCTACATTTATTTTGTAGCCATCCGAAAAAGTTCCGCCCATCCCGGCTATTAAACTCCTATACTTCACCGTCGTACCAAGCCACAAAACACCCCCATTTCCATAAGAAATAAAGTTGATTTGCGGTGAAACAACTAATGGTGAAAACGGACTACGTCTGTAATCAGTCCCCAATTGTATTGCGAATTTAACAGGATTTATATATTCTGCAAACTGTTTTGCATTATTATTTAAGTTTTTACCGGTAAAAATTTTATTTATTGACAAACCACCGTAGAAAAATTTCCCATCATACCAAAAAGCGGATGAAAGTTGATTACGACTGTATGAATCTTTTATTTGACTAAACAAAAGTGAAGACATTAAAACACCTTGGGTTATTTCCGTTTTGTTTTCTACATTCGAAGTTGGCGTTTTTGCATCTACTTGTTCATATTCATATTTCATGGCGATACTAAGCGAGCGTTCTGCACCCAAATCAATTCTTTGAGAATAAATTGCTCCAATTTTCAGCCAATTTGTATTTGAAGTAACAAATTGATTGTAAGAACTTATCAAACCTATTCCTGCATTCATTTTTTCTAAATAAGTATCATAAGTAACCATCGTTGACGTAAAAGGATTTCTTGAATTACTCCAACGGTTTAAATAATTACTTTTTATACGGTGCATTTCCAATCCTCCGGCTAAAGCAAAATTAACATTTAACGGATTATTATTATTTAAAATAAAGACAGGATCATGAGTATTGTGTAAAGCCAATTCCTGATGCATTAAACGAGTAATTTTACTACGCAAAGTATTGCGTTTGTTATTTCTCTTTTTAGATGTTAGATGAATGGTATAAACATCCCAATCTATTTCACTACCTTCTCTTTCATCACTTTCAATTTTATCCGATTTCTCTCTATTTTTTATACTCCCTCTCTTATTCTTTAACTCCTTTGTGCGATTTCTTTTTACTGTTCTTTTTTTGCGTTCAAATTCTAAATAACTGAATTTATTATTTTGCCTCAAATCAGAATTACGATTAAAAACAAAAGGTACTATCTCATTGTTTTCAGTTGGGTAATCAATCTTTCCAAAAGTTCTTTTAGCATCGAAAAAAGCTAATTCTTTATGTGGATGTTTCTTTTTATCTTCACGAAGACTATTCCTTTCTGTACTCCTTGATTTAAAAGAGTTGTTCTTCCCTCCGGAAGATGAAAATCTTTTATCCTCATTCGTTAAAGGTTTAGATAGAGTTGATAACGAAGAAAGTACAGATAATTTTGCTTTTAAAGAATTTGTATGAATACTCTGTTTAATTTGTTTCGTGTTATTTACTTTATTTACCCCGTAAAAACTGTTATTTTTCAGCGTAATAATTTTTTGTTCTTTTGTACCGAGTTGCACACTGCTATCTTCAATATTCTTCCTTACGTAAGTAACTTCTTTTCTCTCATTTTGTTTGAACTCTTGAGTAGTTGCAACAGCAAGTTTAGTATTGTTCCATTCACTATCCCTTACGAAATAAATCCCACTCCCGAACAGCAATAACAAAAGCGAAGCAACTAACAAATACCCCGATGCAAACTCTTTCTTATATAAACTTTTAGGAGCTTCATAATAAGGAATATCAATATCCGTATTCAAACTATCTTGCCACGTATCAAAATCCACTTCAAATTCAGGGTTTTGACTCAAAAACAACTCGACCTCTACCTCTTCATGAGGCGAAAGATTCCCTTCAAAATAATCGAAGAGCCATTTGTCGATATTGAATTTATTGATAATCACACCACCAAAACCGAAAGGTCTTTTAAATACGTTTTAATTTTCTTACGAGCTCTAAATAGGTACACCTTTACCTGAGATTCCGATAAGTTTAAAATAACTCCGATTTCTTTGTAATTATACCCTTCAGAATCTCGCAACAATAAAATGGAACGCTGCAAATTAGGAAGAGTATTTAAAGCAACATCAATCAAATCTTTCAATTCATACCGACTCCCACCCAACGTGGCATCGGCAAATTTAAAATCATCAGAATGTTCTGTTTTTCTCTTTCTCGATTCGTTAATTAGTAAACGATGAGCCACTGTAAACACCCACGATTTCGCCTTTTCGTGGTCAACTTTCTTACGGTTTTTCCATAGCTTCTCAAACGTTTCTTGCACAATATCCTTAGCCAAAGCCTCATCTTTTGTCCACCTGAAAGCATAACGAAAAACACGTTCCGAATATTCATCAATAGCAATATTGTACTCCTTTCTATTCAAAATAACAAAGTAAAAATTTGGCTTCTTCTAAACATAAAACAAATAAAAGTACAAAAAGTTACACCGCTATAAAAATAAAATCGTTAAAAAGTTTTTGGGCGTTCCCATTACGGCATAAAAAAGAAGTTCCGTTATCACTACACACCTTTTCAATGCCGTAATGGTCGGGCTATCCGTTATATCTTTTGTGTTGTTGCATATATGCAACAACACAAAAGGATGCCACTTCTATCCCTAACGCAGGTAAAATGAGTGCTAAGAAAATGAGTTTTAGTTTCTTTAGACGATGAAAAAAAATCTTTGCATAGCACCCGCACTATGAAAAGATTTTTTTGAAGACGAATAAAGAAAATAAAAACATTTTATGGTGCTCATTTTATATGTGTTAGGGATTCCAACTAACGTAAAAATAAAATATTGATAATCAAACGATTATTAAACTGTTAATATTTTTACGTTAGCAACAAAACTCAACTGTTTTTTACACAGTCGCTTAATAATCCCTAACACAGAAA
>JALWSJ010000070.1 GCA_026993705.1 Flavobacteriales bacterium | reverse complement strand
AAAGATAACTTTGCGTTCATTCTGCTCAATCCGATATCCCCTTGTTTATCATTATAAATTGCGGCCCCCACCCCTAGAAAACCTTTATCCACTTTTCTCAACATTCCCCCGTCCAACGACAAACCGTAAGTTTTATAAGCATTTCCGGCAGATTTCCACTGATCTCTATAATTCAAAATACCCCTAAAAGTTCCGTCATATCCACCAGCTAGCGAAGGATTGATAGCCAAAGGTGTATTATAAAATTGAGCAAAGTGCATATCCTGAGCCAAAGAAGCCAGTGAATACATACTCATTATTATCAATACTATTCTTTTCATAATCTTCTTATTATAAAGTCTTTTTCTCTTTTTTGGGCGTTCCCCTCATTTACCTAACAAACATATCGCTCTAGCCAAACGTTTGTTAGGTAAATGAGGGTCGGGCTATCACTACTCACTCTTTTGTGTTGCATAAGTGCAACAACACAAAAGGAGTTCAAACACGCCGTTCTATCCCTAACGTATATAAATAATCTCCTTCAAATCTTAGTAAACAACACCAACATTACCGTCCTTCACTACTTTTGTCCCATCAAAATACTCAACTTTTACATGATAAACAAAAACTCCCGAATCAACTAATTTACCTCTAAATTTACCATCCCATCCTATTTCTTTATCTGAACTTTCAAAAACTTTATTTCCCCATCTATCGAAGACCACAAAAGAGCATTTTTTAAATCCTTTTCCTCTCACATATAAAACGTCATTCAGTCCATCTCCATTTGGCGAAAATACATTCGGAATAAATAAATGGTAATCACAATTCTCCGTCATAACGACCTCCGCCGTATCATTAACTATACAATTATTTGAATCTCGTACTTCTACCAAATAAGTACCTTCTTCCAAATCACTCAATACCGGAGTAACATCTCCCGTTTCCCATAAATAGGTATAAGGAGGCACACCTTGAATAACTTCAACACTTACTTCGCCATCAGCATCACCATAGCAAACACTATCCCCGTAAACATTAACAATCAAAGCAGGATAAACTTCTATATTTATGGTATCTGCATCGCTACAAGTTCCCGTAGTCGTAAAAATTATTTCATGCACTCCCTCTCCGGCAGTCATCGGATCAAATTCTCCCGTAGATGAATTAACGATTCCCACACCTTGCCAAACTCCATTCGGTGTTACAGCTTGCAAATTAAAAGCCGGCACATTACCACAAATAGAACCAACAGGTGTAATAGTAGCGTCATCCTGAGGATTTACAACAACACTCACAAAAGCAGAATCTTGACATAAGTTTGCACTTATTGCCGTTACCTTATATAAATGCGTTCCTACTGTTGGCACAAAAGGTTGTCCATCTATTATTCCGTTATCCCAAATATAGGTTTGAGCATTTCCTGTAGCTGTTAAAGTAAGCGTATCGCCTTCGCATAAAGTCGCTCCTCCTGCAGAAGAAATAGCCGAAACTAAAGGTGAAGGATTAACCGTTATCTGTTGAACGGCTGTTCCTGTACACCCATAAGCATCTGTACCTACGACAGTATAAGTAGTCGTCACTGTTGGTTGAAAAGGCTGACCGTCAATCACTCCGTTATCCCAAACATAAGTCGAAGCTCCCGTTCCACTTAAGATGACATCTTGCCCCGAACAAATGGTTGTTGCCGAAGCGTTTACCCCAACCGTTGGTGGTTGAGTAACCAAAATGGTAATTGTATCTTTATTTACACAGTTATTCAAATCTGTACCCGTAACGATATAATCAACAGCTCCAAGGGATGGCGTAAAGGTAACCCCATCTACTACTCCATTATTCCAAGTATAAGTAGCCGCACCACTTCCGGCAAGCGTCAAGTTATCTCCTAAACAAATAGAATCATTAGGCGAAGCATTGGCAACAACATTTGGCAATGGGTTTACTGTAATTGTAACGGTATCAGCATCCGTACATCCTGTTGCTGTTTGCGTACCGATTACAATATATTCTGTCGTTACCGAAGGTGTTACAGTATGCGTTGCACCGGCTCCAAGTCCATTATTCCAAACATACGTATCCCCTCCCGTAGCACTTATAGTTACCGGTGTACCTTCACAAACCGTTGTTAATCCTGCTGACGCCGTTACCGTTGGACCCGGAACAACATTAATTGTCATAGATTGTGTATCTGAACATCCTTGTGCGTTAACTCCTGTAACGGTATAAGTTGTCGTAGCATTCGGAGCAAAAGCAACTCCATCACTAACACCATTATCCCATGTATAGGAAACTGCTCCTGTACCCGACAAGGTTATTAACGTTCCCGAGCAAATGGTTGTACTTCCCGTGTAATTTATCCCCACAGTCGGCACAGGATTGACAACAACTTGAATGGTAGTACTATCTTTACAACCGGCTGAACTTGTTCCAACTACTTTATAAGTATTGGTTGCTGAAGGCATAAAGGAGACTCCATTACTCACACCATTATCCCATACATAAGTAGAAGCACCACTAGCCGTTAAAATTACACTTTGCCCCAAACAAACCGTATCGTTTGGAGAAGCATTAATATTTATATTAGGAGAAGGTAAAATATTGACTGTTACTGTCCCTATACTATCCGAAGTGCCAGGCGTAACACAATACCCTTCACCGACGACGCTATACGTTGTTGTCATATTGGGCTTTACCCAAACCGTATCGGTAGAATCTACTAATGTACCACCTGGATATCCTCCTGTGTACCAAAACCACTCTCGAGCACTATTCAACGTATCAGCCGTTGAAATTACCAACTGCACCGAATCCCCTTGACAAATGGACAAGTTCCCAGAAACGGAAGTAATAGAAGGTATCGAAGATTGAACACATTGCTCAAAAATATAGAAGGCTCCAGCTGAATCTAATGCAGGAGGTTGATCATTTTCATCGAGAGCCTCACCAATAGCTCCAACAAAAAGCTTACTATTATCCACATCTAAAGAAAACCCAAAAAAACTTGACTGATTAAGATTTGGTGCAGTAAGCTCATTTGAATATTGATAAACACCTAACCCATCTCTATTATACATAAATACTGCTCCAAAACCATATACAGGGGGAAATATCCCAGTAGATTCAGCTGGAGATCCGATAAAAACATCTCCGTTTGTGGCCTTAATCGAAGTACCAAAAGCACCTATAGATAATGATCCTGAGGGGGAAGATATCATCTGAGTCTGTACCCAATTACCCGCTCCATTTTTTTTAAAGACATAGACCTTCCCCATCCATTGTATTCCTACATCTTTTCTATTCGCACCCACAACAACGAAATTACCATCTACTGAAACAGAATAACCAAATAAATCTGATGATACAATATCACTTCCCGTTATTTTACTTTTAAAGACCCAAATATTGGCAACCTTTTCATATATGTAAACAGCTCCTCCATTTGGAACACCACCTCCTAAATCATTTTTAAAAGACCCAATAGCAAGCACATTCCCATCTTTTGAGACTGAAGATCCATAATAATCACCACTATATTTATCAAAAGCAACTATTTTTTGTACGAAGTTCCAATTTCCCATATTGTCCTTCTGATATACATAAACAGCTCCCGAAGCTACTCCAATTACACCATTTTCATCTTTTTCCTCATAAGGAGCACCTACAATTAATTCACCATTGTTAACCGCAATACTCAATCCAAACATTTCCCCTCCATCTCTATCATACGCAACTATTTTTTGCCTAAAAGTCCAAACACCAGAAATATACTCATAAACATATACAGCTCCTGAAGAAGGCAAAGGGTTCACTCCATTTTCATCTAACATTTGACCATAAGCCCCCACAAAAAGTTGAGCACCTTCCATTGCGATAGAGATACCGAACTTATCTCCCATTCCCCGATCAGATGGTGTTATTTTTTGAATATGACTCCAAGAAGCATCAGGGTTTCTACGATATAGATGAACTGAACCGGCAGAATCAAGAGGAAAAAGCTCGTTTAAATCCTGCTTATCATTAGGTTCACCTACGGCTGCAAAATCCCCTCTCACCACTACACTAGCCCCCATTATATCATATGCTTCTCTATTAGCATCAACAGTCTTTTGAATAAAATTATAAGGCTGTGCATTCGCACAGTAAGTAACCAACAATAATATAAAAACAAAAATAAATCTTTTCATAGGTCTAT
This sequence comes from Flavobacteriales bacterium, assembly GCA_026993705.1. Classification (GTDB taxonomy): domain Bacteria; phylum Bacteroidota; class Bacteroidia; order Flavobacteriales_D; family Parvicellaceae; genus S010-51. Next base: position 4,111 of record JALWSJ010000070.1, on the reverse strand, counting down.
AAGTAATTAATTGGTGAAGATAATATATTTTTTTTATCTACCCAACTTGTTTAGAATTAAGATACTAGATTTATGACGTATTCATTTAGCAGAAGGATGCCTTTAACACAAAAAAGTATTGATATTAAACTAAAAAACAAGCTGTTTAACCTTTTTTTAGGGAAAAATAAAAAACCGAACCTTTTTTGGGAGTGCTCCGCACATTTATGGTTGAGCTATGTGCTTCTACAATGTGTTTCACTATCGACAAACCTAACCCTGTTCCGCCTTCGTGCCGAGCTCTGCTTTTATCTACACGGTAAAACCGCTCAAACAAGCGTTTTTGATCGATTTCTGCTATTCCTATTCCGTTATCGGCTACTTCTATCATGATATGATCTTCCGCATTGAATAAGCGAATGGTGGTTGTACCATTTTCAACTCCATAATTTATGGAATTATTGATTAAGTTTATCAGTACTTGTTCTATTTTGTCTTTATCACATTGTACAAACATTTCATTGTTTTCCTTTTCTAACTTAAGGGTTACATTGTGTTTATGGGCTTTTATCTCAAAACTATCCAATACGTCTTGTGCCAATTTTACAATATTTGTTTTTTGAATGTTCAACGGTATTCTCCCTGACTCTATTTTTGTAATTAAATCTAAATCTTCGACCACTTTAGTTATTCTGTCCACGCCTTTATTAGCTCGCTCCAGAAAGATACGATTCATCTTTTCGTCTTCTAAACCTCCTTCGAGCAAAGTCAGGATATAACCTTGAATGCTAAAGATTGGCGTTTTTAATTCGTGGGCTAAATTACCTAAGAACTCTCGCCTAAACGCCTCCTGTTCTTTCAGTTTTTCTATTTCTTCTTTTTTCTGAACCCCCCACTTCATCACTTCTCGTTCGGTTTCTCCCAACACATCTTCCCGCATATTGATTTTTGTCTGCTTTTTTGCAAGGTCGTTAGAATGTATAATTCTGTAAATTAATCGAATTTTTGAAGTAATTAATGTTTCCAATAAAGAATACACAACTACGAACGTACATAGCAACATCACTCCTTCCAATAACAACACTTGTTTCCATTGTATGGTTTCTTCAAATAAAACCTGTATCAGCATAAAACAGACACTAGAAAGCACACTGATTAATAACGCTGTAATAAGCGAAAAACGAAAAGGGGTTTGTATTTTCATTTATGTTTTTTTTGTTTTTTCTTTTGAAAATAAATGTTCATCGTGTAAAGAAACTAAAACTTATTTTCTTATCGCTCTTTTTACACACGTTAGGGATTATTAAGCGACTGTGATAAACAGTTGAGTTTTTGAACTAACGTAAAAATATCAGCTATTTTATAATTACTTGATTATCAGTGTTTTATTTTTACGTTAGTTGGAGTACCCCTAACACGAGTAAGATAGACGATATAAAGCGTTTTTTGACTCCTTATACTTCTTCATAAAAATTTTCCATAGCTGGTGCTATGCAAAATTTTTATTCATCGTCTAAGAAACCAAAAATTCACTTTCTATTCGCCAATTTCACTCGCATTAGGGATAGAACGGCGTGTTTGAACTCCTTTTTGCCCTCCTCCTTTTGAGGGCAAAAAGAGTGAGTAGTGATAGCCCGACCCATTTTTGCAAAAGATACGTTTCGCGAGAGCGATATGTATCTTTTGCAAAAATGGGGAACGCCCAAATCCTACGCTTTTACCAATAACTTAAATCCTTTGCCGTGAACATTTACTATTTCTATTTTACCGTCTTTTTTCAGGTATTTTCTTAGTTTGGCGATATATACATCCATACTTCTGCCGTTAAAATAATTATCGTCACCCCATACAGCTTTTAGTGCTGCGTTTCGCTCTAAGACTCCATTTTTATTTTTCACCAATAATCTCAATAATTCATTTTCCTTGGTGGTTAATTTTATTTCTTCGTCTTGGTATTTCAACTTTCGGGTATTGTAATCAAAGATAAAATCACCTACGGTGTAAATTCCATTATCGGCATCGTCTTTGCTTACTCTTCGTAAAATAGCATTGATTCTTGCCAAGAGTTCATCCATACTAAAAGGCTTAGTCATATAATCGTCTGCTCCGACATTAAATCCTTTGAGTGTGTCTTCTTTGAGTGCTTTTGCGGTAAGAAAAAGTATAGGTATTTCCTTGTCTATTTCGCGTATTTCTTTTGCTAAAGTAAACCCATCTTTAACGGGCATCATTACGTCTAAAATAAGAAAGTCAAAATTTCCTTTCACAAAGGTTTCGTACCCTTCTTGACCATCGGTTTTTAGTGTACATTCGTACCCTTTGGCTTTTAAAAACTCAGAAAGTAACATTCCTAAATTCGGGTCGTCTTCTACTAAAAGTATTCTATTTTTTTTACTCATATCTCATTAGGTTTTAGAGGTAATTGTATAGTAAACACTGTGCCTTTTCCGGGAGTGCTGTTTACTAAAATTCGTCCTTTATGTTTCTCTATTATAGCTTTCACATAACTCAACCCCAATCCAAAGCCTTTTACATTGTGTAAATCTCCTGTGGGAACACGATACAATTTATCAAAAATCTTACGTTGATTTTCTTTAGTTATGCCTATTCCTTTGTCTTTTACTTTTATTTCTATACCATTTGGAATATCGTTTATTACCACTTTAATATCAGGCGAACCGTTAGAATATTTAGTTGCATTATCCAACAAATTATAAATGACGTTGGTAATATGTATTTTATCAGCTAAAATCACTGTGTTTTTTGCATTGTTTTGTACTTCAATAACACCGCCCTTTTTCTCAACTTGAATTTTAACATTTTTGACGGCACTTTCTATCACATCATTTAGATTTACATCTTCTAATTTCAGCTTGAGCTCGCCTCTATCCAACACGGCACTTTGGAGGACATTTTCCACCAGTCCGCCTAGACGTTTATTCTCCTCATCAATAATGGTTACAAAACGATCTCTCGTTTCTCTGCTTTTACTCAAGTCTTCATCTTTCAGTGCCTCACACGCCAAAGAAATAGTCGCAATAGGGGTTTTAAGTTCGTGCGTCATATTATTAATAAAGTCATTCTTGATAATCGACAACTTTTTTTGCCTGTAAATGATGCTAAAGGTATAATAAAAAGTTACAATAATAATGACAATAAACAAAATAGATAACACCAATAATTTCCTCAGCGACTTAAAGACATAAGCTCGTTGATGCGGAACTACAAAGGCTAAATACGCCGGCGAAGTACGGTATTCATTAGGGAAAAGATTCAACTTATACACAGCACTCAGCAATTCTTTCTCTTTATCGGGAGCATTGGAATACACCAATCTATTACCTCTGTCAAAAACGCCGTAGTAATAATTCTCCGGCAATCCATTGTTGTGAAACACCACGTATATAATACTATCCAACACTGGTTTCGGTATTCTTTCGGGAACAGATTTAAAGCTATTTTGAGCAAACATTTCATGCACAATCTCCTCCATAATCTTATTCTGCCCCTCAATAATATTCAACCCGTTAAACAAAACCGAAGTCGTGTCCAGCCCTTTATTTATGGCACTCAATTCGTTTAACGAATGAAAGAGTTGGTGCATCCGTTTGTTGGAGTTTAAGCGACTAACAGCTTCAAACTTATTCGCCTGATGCACGATAGAAATCAATGATTTTTTAATTGCCGTATCCAATTGTTTTTCACGCTGATGCACCGTACTAGTTATCCAAAACGCCTGAATTGCAATCAATCCAATAAGAGCAATAGCACTTAAAACCGTCAGTATCAATATGGAGTTTTTCTTTAACACCCTGTGAATTTACTTTGCTTTCTCGATATACTAAAACTCTTTAACAATGTTTAACTAAATTATAATGATTTGGGCGTTCCCCTTTTTTCTAAAACAATATACCGCTATCGCTAAACATTGTTTTAGAAAAAAGGGTCGGGCTATCCACTATATCTTTTGCCCTCCAAAAGGAGGGAGGGCAAAAGGATGCCGTTCCTATCCCTAACGCGACGAAAATGAACAAGAAGAAAACGAAGTTTATTTTTCTTAGACAATGAAAAATTATTTTCCATAGCTGGAGCTATGGAAAATAATTTTGAAGAAGTATAATGGAAATAAAAC
>JALWSJ010000069.1 GCA_026993705.1 Flavobacteriales bacterium | reverse complement strand
GTATAGGGTATCCGCCTAAATTTAGCGGAGGAAACGAAAATAAGCAAAAAAGTACTTCCAAAGAAATGATATACAAGTTGGGGGTTGCCGGATTTTGTTTTAGCAATATTATGCTGTTTAGTTTCCCGGAGTACCTGAATTTTGATGCTTCATTTTTGCAATTCAGAGCCTTTTTTTCATGGCTGATTTTGGGATTTTCCATTCCTATTATTTTGTATTCCGCAAGAGATTATTGGATATCCGCCTACAAAGCCTTACGAGCAAAAACATTAAACTTAGACGTGCCGATTACCTTAGGTATATTGGTATTATATACTCGAAGCGTTTACGATATACTTACCCACTATGGTCCCGGATATATGGATTCTTTTGCGGGCTTTGTCTTGTTTCTGTTGATTGGTAAATTGTTTCAAAACAAAACCTATCAGGCTCTCTCTTTTGAGAGAGATTACAAATCTTATTTTCCCTTGGTTGTTACGGTTTTAAAAGAGGGAAAAGAAATAATCATTCCCATTCACAAGGTAGAAAAAGGAGATGAAATATTAATCAAAAACGAAGAAATAATCCCCGCCGATGCCACCCTGTTATCAGAAAAAGCTCAAATCGATTATAGTTTTGTTACAGGAGAATCAAAGCCTGTTACCAAGTACAAAACCGAAGAAATATTTGCAGGAGGCAAACAAATAGGAGATGCTATTCGATTAAAAATCAATAAAAAAGTAGAACAAAGTTACCTGACGCAACTTTGGAATCAAAAAGCTTTTGATAAAGAAAATCAAAAAAAATCACTCAAAGAACTCACCGACAAACTCAGCGAAGTATTTATTTTGGCGGTCATCATTATTTCGGCTATAACAGCTATCATTTGGTATTTTATAGATCCATCTAACGTCATTAATATCGTAACCGCCGTTTTGATTGTTGCGTGTCCCTGTGCCTTGGCACTTTCTATACCTTTTACTTTTGGCAATGCACTAAGAGTGGCAGGAAGAAACAAACTTTACCTGAAAAACGCCGACGCCATAGAACAACTCGGAAAAGTTACCGACATTGTTTTTGATAAAACAGGAACCATTACCACGGGAACGTCTTCAAAAATTACTTTTATAGGGGATAAATTATCCAACGAGGATAAAAATGCGATTATAGCTCTCACCCGAAATTCATCACACCCTTTGAGCATCTTAATTTACAAGCACCTAAGCTCAGGAAACATTCCATCAAGCACCGTTGAAAATTACACCGAAATGACCGGTAAAGGCATACAAGGAAGCGTAAACGGTAAGCAATTAAAAATCGGCTCAGCATCGTGGATAGGCATAAAAGAAGCACAAGGAAAATCTACCAAAGTTTATGTATCTACAAACAATCAATATCTAGGCTACTATAAGATAGAAAACGAGTACAGAAGAGAATTTTTAAGCATCGTAAAAGAACTAGCCCAAAATTACAATCTTCATCTACTTTCTGGCGACAATAACAGCGAATTGGAAACACTTAAACAGTTCTTCCCGAACGAAAATCAAATCCATTTCAATCAACAACCGATTGACAAACTGAACTATATAAAAAAACTAAAAGATCAAGGCAAAACCGTAATGATGCTCGGCGATGGGCTCAACGATGCGGGAGCACTGAAACAAAGCGATGTCGGCATCGTAGTATCCGATAATATTTACAATTTTTCTCCTGCTTGTGATGGCATTTTAGACGCAAGAAACCTAAATCGATTACCCCAATTTTTAGACTTGGGAAAATACAGTATCCGCATACTAAAACTAAGTTATCTTTTTTCGTTACTCTATAATATAATCGGTTTGAGCTTTGCCGTTTTAAATTACCTAACCCCTTTAGTCGCAGCTATTTTAATGCCTTTAAGTTCAATATCAGTCGTCTTATTTACCACAATAACCATCAACTTATATGCAAGAAGAAAATTTTAATTTGGGCGTTCCCCTCATTTGCAAAAACAACATTTCGCTCAGGCGAAACGATGTTTTTGCAAATGAGGGTCGGGCTATCCGCTATATCTTTTGCCCTCCAAAAG
>JALWSJ010000068.1 GCA_026993705.1 Flavobacteriales bacterium | reverse complement strand
AAAAACAAACCGCTACCAGTAATTTTTGCTCGCCTGCGTATCGGTCTTATAAAGTAGGTACGTTGTTGGCACAACTTTACACCAATACCATTTGAATATTGAAAAGAGCCAATAGAAGGTGATTTTTAGTTTTCTTTGCATTCATCTGTTCCGCGTCAGACTGTCTAAAAACCTAATTTACAGTGAAATTTACATCTGATTATAAATGTGTTATAATTCTTGTTTTCAAGTTTTTTAGGGTTTTTAGACAGTCTAGCGTTAGGGATAGAATGGCGTGTTTGAACTCCTTTTTGCTCTCCTCCTTTTGAGGGTAAAAAGAGTGAATAGTGATAGTTCGACCCTAATTTTAAAAAGAAACGTCTCGCTAGAGTGATATGTTTCTTTTTAAAATTAGGGGAACGCCCATAAGAAACAACGAATAAGACCAAGTCTCCTTCAATGTTTTCGATAATTGAGTTGTGCTATTCTCTCTTGTGTTATTTGAATATTGAAAAATGTTTTATAAGGTTCTTCTCAATGTTTAAATGGTATTGCTTTAAACTGGTGTTTAAAAATGTGTTTTCTTTCATATCTTCATTGATGTTCTGTATTATTTTAGTCTGAGAACATACTGAATAGAGTTAATTAAATCGTAGAAATAATGTGCACAAAAGAGTGTTAAAAAATGCTTGTAAAATCTTAAAAAATGCTTACTTTTGTCCGAAAGAAACAGAATATCGAACAAACAGTTAAATAAAAATGGCAAACGTTGAAGTTTTATTACCCAAAATGGGGGAAAGTGTTGCGGAAGCAACCATTACTACTTGGTTAAAAGAGGTTGGAGACAAAATAGAAGAAGACGAACCAATAGTAGAAATTGCTACCGATAAAGTAGATTCGGAAGTTCCTGCACCTGCTTCAGGGATTTTGGTAGAAAAAAAATATAATGAGGGAGATGTTGTGGAAGTGGGAGCTATATTTGCAATTATAGGTGTAGATGGAGAAGAAACAGTTGTTTCGGTACAAGCATCTAAACAAGAAGATAAAGTTGTTGAAGAATTAACTGCTCCGTTAACTCAAAGTAACGAAGCTTCAACATTGATTAACAAAAACGGTGCTGATGGACAGTTTTATTCTCCTTTGGTAAGAAGTATTGCCGAAAAAGAAGGGGTGTCAATGAGCGAGTTGGAGCAAATAAAAGGAACAGGGCAAGGAGATCGCGTTACTAAAAAAGATATTTTAGTCTATGTAGAGCAACGTAAATCGCAGCCGGAAGTGAAACCACAGCCAAAAGCTGTAGCTACACCTGCAAGTTCACCTGCTCCAAAGCCTAAAAAAGCTCCGGTTATCAAAGTAAATCCAAACGATGAAATCGTTGAGATGGATAGAATGAGGAAGATGATAGCTGAACACATGGTAGATTCAGTACAAACATCTCCTCACGTTACTTCTTTTGTAGAGGCAGACGTTACCAATATCGTAATGTGGAGAAATAAACATAAAGATGAGTTCCTAAAACGCGAAGGAGAAAAACTTACGTTTACGCCTATCTTTATGGAGGCGGTAATTAAAGCCTTAAAAGATTTTCCTTTAGTAAACTCTTCACTTGATGGACACAACGTTATCATAAGAAAAGACATTAACTTAGGAATGGCAACAGCACTTCCTAGCGGAAATTTAATCGTACCTGTTATTCACAATGCTGACCAATATAACCTAACTGGTTTAGCTAAACAAGTGAATAAGTTAGCCAATCACGCTAGAAATAATAAGCTAACCCCGGATGAAATTCAAGGCGGAACTTATACCGTTACGAATGTAGGTACTTTCGGTAACGTAATGGGAACACCAATTATAAATCAACCTCAAAGTGCTATTTTAGCATTAGGAGCAATTCGTAAAAAACCGGCAGTAATAGAAACCCCTCAAGGAGATACAATTGGCATCAGGCACATGATGTTCCTGTCTCATTCTTATGACCACCGAATTGTCGATGGTGCTTTAGGAGGAAGTTTCGTTAAGCGGGTAGCAGACTATTTGGAACAATTCGATATCAATCGAGAATTATAATTAAGCAAAATGTAAGAGTTGAAAAACAGCTATCTTAATAGATAGCTGTTTTTGCTCTTTATAAAGGAGAGTAATTTAAGTCGAAAAATATCTCTGATTTTAAAGAAAAAGAACACCATAAATATAAAATAAAGTAGCGTTAACAACAATTAACTGTTGATAATACATTTTTTAACCTCTTGTAGTAGTAGAATCAATTTCTAAATTTGAAACTGATTTGGTTTTAGTAGCTGTTTTTGATTTAAAAACTACTACAGGACAAAAACAAAACATAATGAAAAATTACATTTTAATCATTTTGACAGCGTTAACAACATTGTTAGCCACTAGCCCCAATCTGGTCGCTCAAGATTTTGATCCTGCTAAACTTGAAAAGTCCTTGAAAACTGCAACGTTTAAGGATAAGTTCGAAACGGCTAGTCGATTAATGTCTGAAAATTTATACGTCTATGCCGCTAAAATATGGGAAGATATTATAGCAAAAGGAGAAGCTAATGGAAATGTTTATTACAAAGCAGGTTTATGTTATTTAAATATAGCCAATGAAACGGAAAAAGCATTGCCTTTGCTACAAGAAACTGAACCTTTCATTTCTAAAAAATATGACCCCTATTCATTTCTAGAAAAAAACGCACCAATTGAAACCTATTATTATCTAGCGAAAGCTTATCATTTGAATCAAGAGATAAGTAAGGCGGAAGAAACATATAATGTATTCAAATCAAAAGCACATCCAAGGCATATTTTACATCCAAAAGCAGATTTAGGCTTAGCTCAATGCCAAGTAGCAAAGAAACTTCTTAGAAATCCAAAGAATTTTGTAATATCAAATATTGGAGATGTCATCAATACAGAATATGATGAATACAGTCCTGTAATAACCATGGATGAAAGTGCTTTGTTTTTTACATCGAGAAGATTAAGAAAAGATAGTTCAAACGCAGGTGTGTTTAGCCCACAAGACGGGAAGTATTATGAAGATGTATATGTCTCTTACAAGAATTTAAAAACAGGAGATTGGATGGAGCCTGAAATATTGAGTAAAATTAGTAGAAAACCGGGAGATAACGAAGCTACAATCAGTGTTTCAGGAGATGGGCAATTATTGTTTATTTACAGAGGAGATAAAGGAAATGGAGATATTTATGTTTCAGAGAATGATGGTGATAAATTTGGGTATCCAAGACCAATTGGAGAAGGAGAAAAAATTACAGATATTAATTCCGATAGTTGGGAAACACACGCAACTATATCAGCAGATGGAAGAACTCTTTATTTTGTAAGTGATAGACCGGGAGGTTTAGGCGGTAGAGATATTTATAGAAGTGTAAAATTGCCAAATGGAGAATGGAGTAAAGCATTAAATATTGGAGCACCAATTAATACCCCTTACGATGAAGATGCACCATTTTTTCATCCGGATGGAAAAACATTGTATTATAGTTCTAATGGACCAAAAAGTATGGGAGGATTTGACATCTTTTTCTCTCTTAATATAGAAGGGGATAAATGGTCGGAACCATTTAATATAGGTTATCCGTTAAATTCAGTAAAGGATGATATTTTCTTCACAACTACTGCTGACGGACAAAGAGGGTATTTTTCTTCTGCGAAAAAAGGTGGTTATGGTGAAAAAGATATTTATACTATTGACCTAAAAAGAAAAGAACAAGCACAAGTGGCTATTTTGAAAGGGTACATAGACGCAGGGACAGATGGCAATATTCCTGATGGAATTGTCATTTGGGTAACTGATAAAACAGAACAAGGTGAACCGAAGGAATATAAGCCTAACAAAAGAAATGGTGCGTATGTGTTTAACTTAACGCCTTGCCACGAATACTTTGTAGAATATACAAGAGATGATAAGACTTTTTATGAAACAGACTTGAAAGTTCCTTGTGGTTCAGGCTATCAAGAAATTAATAAGGTTATTAATCTCGATGGTGTAGCTTTAGATAAATTAAATAAACAACAAGGAGGAGAAAATATAGCAGATAAAGATAAGTCAGATAAAAACAACTTAACCAAAGAAGACTTGAAAATTGATGGTTCAATAAAGGATGAAACAGTTACATTAAACAAAGAAGCTGTAGATAAATTGAATAAAGATGAACAGGAAACAGCTGATAAAACAGAAGTAAATGTTCAAAAAGTACAATTTCAAAAGTACTATGGCTACAACGAAAAAGGTATAGCGTCTGAAGAACAACGATTTATCACTTTTGTGAAAGGAGTAGAAGATATTATTGCGAAAAGAGGTTATGCTAACGTTGAAGTTGAAGGAAGTGCATCGACAGTTCCGACTCGTACATACGGAAGTAATAAGAAATTAGCAAAATTAAGAAGTGAAGATGCGAAAAAAGTCTTACTCGATGTATTGAAGAAACATGGAGTGGATTTGTCGAAAGTTAAACTAATGTCTGTCAATTCTGTAGTTCAAGGACCAAAATACAACTGGGACTATAAGAATGAGGATAAATATACCAAATACCAGTATATTTTGCTCAAGGCATTCTAAATGATTAAAAAAAATATGAGATTACCAAATTTGATTCAACTGTTGGTTCTGTTCTTGGTTTTAGGAGCTAACAGTGTGCAAGCTCAGACGAAGGAAGAAACTAAATTGCTAAAAAAAGCAAGGAAGGAATTGACGCAAGGAGATTATGAGGCTGCAAAAGTCATGTATGGTAACTTAATTAAGTTGGATAGTGCTAACCCACTTTATTATTTTGAAGATGGGTTAGCTTATTACAACTCTTATTATCAAAGAGAAAAAGCTCTAGATTTGTTCAATAATGCACTAGCATATTCTGATAAGGATACAATTGCAGAAATATTTTTGTACTTAGGAAAGACGCATCAATATCTAAATAATTTTTCTGAAGCAATTAAGTATTATAATGATTTTAAACGTTACACAAAGAATAACAAAGAAGGAGTTTTTATTCTATTGGAAGTAGATCATTTGATAGAAATGTGTAATAATGGTGTTGCTTTGCAAGAAAGTACACCAAATGATAATATAACAGCCGAAAATATTGGTAGCAATATCAATTCTAGATATGCTGAATATGGTCAAGTTGTAAATTCTAAAAGTGATGTGTTGTTGTTCACTGCCCGTGACCGTGAAAACCTAGGAGATAAACTTTATAGCGATTACAAAAAATACGAAGATATTTATATCAGTTTTAAGAAAGACGGAAAATGGAGTCCACGTACTAGTGTTGATTCAGCTGGTCATTTCTTCTCCACTAAAATAAATACAAAAAAACACGATGCGGTTATTGGATTTTCGGATAACGATGAAAAATTATACATTTATCAAAACAATGGTATATTAGTTTCTTCAAGAGAAAGCGATGGGCGTTATGGTAAACCACAAGATTTAAAAGCAATTAACTCATCAGGTAGAGAGCCTAGTGCATTTATCACTAAAAACGGGAAACTCATTTTTTTCTCAAGCTCACGTAAAGGAGGGAAAGGCGGTTTAGATTTGTACTACTCGATGTTACAGGGGGATGGAAATTGGTCTGAACCTGTTAATATGACAAATCTTAACACTTCTTTAAATGAGGATGCTCCTTATTTAAGTGATGACGGTAAGGTTTTGTATTTTGCTTCACAAGGACATACCTCAATAGGTGGATACGATATATTTAAATCAACACTTGATGAAAACGGACATTGGTCTGCTCCCGTTAATATTGGTTTGAATTATAATTCGGGAGGTGATGATATTTTTTACATAAGAGATACTGTTGAGCATGTAGGTTATTTTTCATCTAGTAGAGCTAATGGGTATGGGGATGTTGATATTTATAAGTTTTATCCGACCCCTGCAATGAAAAACATGCAGCTATTTGCGGGTCTTGGTAAACCTGCTTATAAAATTAAAAATAAAAGTCTTTATTTGGATAAAGAAACCGGGGATATTTATGTGATGAATAACGATAACTGGGAGTTATCTAAGAGAAGAATAGCTTCTGGAAGTGGAGTACCTGCTGATGGTAATGTGATACCTGCTAATATATATATTAATTCAGATAATGCGAATGTGTTTGCTAAAGAAGAAGGCAAGTGGACAGACTACGGCGGAGGTATTGATTATGGTAGTGGGATTCCTACTAAAAAAGGTAAAAGTGGAGACATCTACGTAGATAAAGAATCCGGTAAGGCGTATGTATTTGAATATGGAGCTTGGAGAGTAAAAAAAGGAAATGTAACGATTGGACGTGGGATTCCTGAAAAAGTTGCTAAAAAAGGAGCCGTTTACGTAAATGTACGAACTGGAGACACCTATGTTAGCGACGGGAAAAGATGGTTTAACCGTAAAGGTGGTTTAGAAGAAGGTGTTGGAGAACCTACCATAGATGGACGTTCAGGAGACTTATACTTAAATACTTTAAATGCAGATATGTTTGTTCATGATGGAACACAATGGAAAAACATAGATAAAGGAATGTTAGAATCAAAAGGACGACCTAAAGAAATAGCTTCTAGAGGGACAGTTTATTACGATAAGAAAAGTGACATCATTTATATTTCTGATGGAGAAAAATGGATAAAACATGGTGATCCAATTCCTGATTTTGACTGTGATGAATTAGCAAGTACAGAGATTAGAGGAATTGCCTATCAAGGTGATTATAATACACCTGTTTTAGTAACTATTACAGCATATGATTTAAACACTGGTGAGGAAATGGGGCAGTGGACATCAGATGAAACAACCGGAAAGTATCTAATGGTCTTACCACCAAATAACAGTTATCGTTTAGAAATTTCCAATCCGGAATGGAAGTTAAAAAGACCTTTCAGAGATACCATCTATATACCAAAACAATGTGAAGTGTATCAATTATTCCAAAGGGTTCACTTTAACGATGTGAAAAAAGGAGGTGATGTAGTAGCACAAGAAGCTGTTTTTGATAACGCAATGTTCGATATTAAGAAAGAAGCAATGCAAGAATTTAAGTTAGACGATATTGAAGAGGCAATTGTGCAGGAAGAAGAAGTTACAGAGGTAGAAAGAAAAGTTGACGGGAAGCTATTACACAATGACTTAGTTACCACTAAAGAAGTAGAAGTAAGCCTAATTAATAGTAAAGGAGAAATAGTAGAGTCAACCAAAACCGGAAAATTAGGAGACTTTACTTTTAATAATGTAAAAGAAGGCGAGTCATACAGCTTGCTTGTAAATGAGAACGATGTAAAAATGAGTTATTATGGAAATCAACCCAATAATGCAGAAAATAGCGTAATCGTTAAAGGGTTCATAACACTAAAAGAAATAAAAGATGGTAAAGAAGTGAAGTCAACTCCGATAGCAGATGCAGAAGTTATTTTTATTACAGACGATAAAAAAGTAATTTCAAAAATAAAGGCCAACGAGAAGGGAGCATTTGTATTAGACAACGTTACAGAAGTTGTAGATGATAGAGTCTTTGTCTATAAAATCAACGTTAAAAACGAAGATGAATTATACGAAAGCTACTTATCAACTTTAGATACTGCAGACCACGAGTTTTACACTATAATCAGAGATTTATTACAATTAGAAGCAGAGGAAGAAGCACCTGCTGATGTCGTAGTTGTAGAAGAAACCGTAGAGAAAACAGTTGAAGATTACCCAATCGATGCACTGACCGACAACACTACAGTAGATGAAGTAGAAGTACAAAAAGTTGATTTTAAATTAAATCCGATATATTTTGATTTCGATAAGTTTTTCCTACGTTTTGCTTCAAAAGAGTTTTTGGATAAGCTCTACGACTATATGAAAGACAGACCTGATTTCGTCCTTGAAATTTCTGGACATACCGACTGGATAGGTACAGACGAATATAATATGGCTCTATCAAAAAAGAGAGCATTAAGTGCCTTTAAATACCTAACCAAAAAGGGAATTAGTGAAGATAATTTAGTCATTAAATGGTATGGAGAATCTCGCCCGGCAGTACCAAATGCCAATCCTGATGGAACAGACAATCCGGATAACAGACAGCTAAACAGAAGATGTGAATTCAAATTCCAATCCAATGAAACAGCTTATGTGATAACCATTATGTAATTTGGGCGTTCCCCAAAAACAAAAAAAGTGCATTCTCTTATTGAGAACGCACTTTTTTTGTTTTTGGGTCGGGCTATCACTACTCGCTTTTTTTTGCTTGCAACAGCAAGCAAGCGTAAGCGTACGGTGAAGTACGTCTTGTAAGATGATTAAAATACACTGACTTTTGTACCTAAACAAAAAAAATAGAAATTTATGTTAGGATTAGGTACAGAACATACATACTGTTACTATTTGTC
>JALWSJ010000067.1 GCA_026993705.1 Flavobacteriales bacterium | reverse complement strand
TGAGTGTTTTCACTGGTACGATAATGTTACATCCTATTGCTGTTTCTAATTTTTTTCTGATATTGGCTTTTCAACGATTGGCAAATATTCATAGTCAAGTCAGTTGTAAGTCTGAGATGTTTGATGCCGGGTTTTATGTTGTTTTGGCTTGTTTGTTTTATCTGCCTTCTATCGTTTATTTCCCAATGATATGGATGGTGTGGTTTGTTTTCCGTCCGTTTAACATGAAGGAATTTTTATTGCCTTTGTTAGCAATACTGATTATTTTGGTGTATTATTTTTCTTCATTCTTACTTTTTGATGCTGTTGAAGCGTATAATTTGAATCATTTATTTGAAAGTTCAGCTTATATTACTGTTTCGGATAATCTTTTTGCAAAGGTATTGTTGGTGTATCTCTCTATTTTAACTTTGTTGGGGTTTGTAGAAATTAATCGGCAAAGACATTCCAATACCATGCGATTTAAAAAGTTAACCAATTCTTTGTTGCTTTTTGCTATGGTTTCTTTGTTGTTAAGTGTGATATTGCTGGTAAAGATTTCTTCGGTTGAAATTTTTTTGTTAATGGCTCCCGTATGTAGTATTGCGTTAACTTATTTTTTTGTTTATTTCGAGAAGGAAAAATTAGGTGAGTTTTTATTCTTTCTTTTGGTGATTGGGGTGGTGTTGAATAATTATTTGGGGTGATGTTTTTCAAAAATCTTTTCCATAACCGGTGCTATGCTCAATGCAATGAACTTTATGGAGAATTTGAAGAATTTATTTTTTTCAAGACTTAGGCGTAAAATTTTTGTTGTAACGAGTTACTACAAAATTTTACAACGACAGTATTGAGAAAAAGAAAGATTCAAAAATTCTTAAAGTTTGTTGTTTTGAGCATAAGCAAAAGATTTTTTCATCATCTAAAGAAACTAAAACTCACTTTCTATGCACTCATTCCGCTCGCGTTAGGGATAGAAACGGCATCCTTTTGTGTTGTTGCTCATATGCAACACAAAAGATATAGTGGATAGCCCGACCTGTTTTGCTGAAACAATCGTTGAGCGAGAGCGAAATGTTGTTTTAGCAAAATGGGGAACGCCCAAATCATTAAAATAAGGGAATTATATCAAATGTTTTTTAGGTGAAGTCTTTATAGATTTGTAGAAATCTTTACTTTTGTTATGGAAAGAATCCAAATTGTATGCAGACGAAAAAAATAGCTATCATTCCGGCGAGGGGGGGGAGTAAACGGATACCTCGGAAAAATATAAAATCTTTTTTGGGGAAACCTATTTTAGCATATTCTATTGAAACGGCTTTGAAATCGGGGCTTTTTGATGAGGTGATGGTTTCTACCGATGACAGAGATATTGCGGAGGTGGCAAAGAAATATGGAGCGAGCGTTCCTTTTTTTAGGAGTGAAGCCAATTCGGATGATTTTGCGACTACGGTTGATGTGCTTTTGGAAGTGATAGAGCGATACGAAGAGAAGGGAGAGGAGTTTGAATGTTATTGTTGTGTTTATCCTACTGCTCCGTTTGTAAGTGTTGAGCAATTGAAAAGGGCTGAAGAAAAACTGATGCGAGAGAAATTGGATGCTGTGTTTGCTGTGTTGCCATATAGTTTTCCTGTTCAGCGGTCGATGAAAATAGAAGATGGTAAGGTGAAAATGTTATATCCAGAACATATGAATACCCGTTCGCAAGATTTAGAACCGATTTACCACGATGCAGGTCAATTTTACTTTAGTAAAACAGATGTGTTGAAAAAGGAGAAAAAAATATGGACGGAAAATACGGGGTGTATTGTATTGAGTGAATTGGAAGCTCAAGATATTGATAATGAAACGGATTGGAAGTTGGCGGAACTAAAATATCAATTGAGAGATGTTAAGTAGAACTCAACCTATAATTGTTTTCAGAGCTGATGGTAATCAGCAAAAAGGATTGGGGCACTTGTTTAGGACTTTCTCTTTAATAGAGATGCTGAAAGATGATTTTAGAATTGAATTGGCAACAAGAGAAGATAGTAATTTATCTGTAATTCCCAAGGAATATAAAAAAGCTCTTATTCCAACCGGTTCGGTAGAGGAGGAGTTAGTTTGGATTATTAGACGTTATTGTTCTAAGTTAACGATTATCGTTTTAGATGGCTATTCGTTTGATGAAGAATATGTAAAACGGTTGAAAGAAAAAGGGTTTAGGGTTGTTTTTATAGATGATTTTGCCCGCGAACATATGTATGCTGATGTGGTTATTAATCACTCGTTAAGTGTGCGAGAGGAAGATTACGAAAAAGAAGATTATACAAAATTAGCCTTAGGAACAAAATACGCGATGTTACGTCCGATGTTTTTGGAGGAGGCAAAAAAGGAAGTTGTACCGCTACAAAATAAAAAAGTTTTTGTTTGTTTCGGTGGTTCTGATTTTGCTGATATAACCAGAAGAATCGTTCGTTTGTTGCTCCAAATAGAAGAAGTAGAAGAAATATCGGTAGTGTTGGGAAGTTCTTACGCTTTTGATTTTGATATAAGTTCACCCAAAATTAAAGTTTACAGGTCGTTGTCGGAAAAAGAAATGGTATCTTTGATGCAACAACATGATAGAATGGTTGTGCCTACTAGCACAGTCTTGTATGAATCTCTATGTTTTAAAAAATATATTTTGACGGGGTATTATGTGGATAATCAGGCTTTTGGGTACGAAGGTATGAAGAAATCAGGAGCGGTGATAGGAGTAGATTGTTTTCAAGATACAGATGATGTCTATTTATTGATAAAATTAAAAGAACTAGTGTTAACGTCTGAACAAAGTCTTTTAGAACGTCAGAAACAATTAATTGATGGAGATTCTAATATTCGAATAAAAAATATATTCTTAGATTTAGCTGGTCAATGAAACATATGAAAGAGGAAATCTATATCATTTTATCCGAAAAGAAATGGAACACTCAACTAGTTGGGCGATTAAAGGAGAAATACACTGAATTGAATTGGTTGCATTTATCGAAAAGAGAAGATTTTACTTTTGAAAATTTAAATAACTTAGGTGTTACAAAAATATTTATTCCTCATTGGTCATATATTATCCCGGAAAATATTTATTCAAATTTTGAGTGCATTGTTTTCCATATGACGGATTTACCCTACGGACGAGGAGGAAGTCCTTTACAGAATTTAATTGTCAGAGGACATAAAAAAACCAAAATATCAGCTCTTAGAGTTGTAAAAGAATTGGATGCCGGAGCAATTTACTTAAAGAAAGACTTGGATTTATCGGGTACGGCAGAGCAAATATATTTTAGAGCTAATAACGTAATAGAAAAAATGATTGAACAAATTGTTCAGGAAAACTTAAAACCGAAAGCTCAAGAAGGGGAGGTGGTAACTTTCAAAAGAAGAACTCCCGAAATGAGTAATCTAAAAGAAGTAAAAACATTAGAACAAGTCTATGATATGATAAGAATGTTGGATGCAGAAGGTTATCCGCACGCTTTTATAGAAACTGATTTTATAAAAATAGAATTTGTAGATGCTCAACCGGAAGGAGAAAAAGTTACGGCAAAAGCAATCATAACAGTAAAAGAAAAGAAATGAGTAATAAAAGGGAAAAAGTGTTAATTATCGCAGAGTTGTCTGCTAATCACAATGGCGATTTGGAAGTAGCTAAAGAAACTATACGTGCAGCCAAAAAGGCAGGGGCAGATGCTATAAAACTACAAACCTATACGGCGGATACAATGACGATTGATGTGAAAAGTGATTTGTTTTTAATCAATCATGGTACAGCTTGGGATAATCAATATTTATACGATTTGTATAAGCAAGCATACACGCCTTGGGAATGGCACGAAGAATTATTTAAAACAGCTGAAGAAGAAGGTTTGTTGTGTTTTTCGTCACCGTTCGATATTTCGGCAGTTGATTTTTTAGAACAATTTAATCCACCGTACTACAAAATAGCCTCTTTTGAAATTCATGATATTCCTTTGATTAGGTATGTAGCAACAAAAGGAAGACCTGTTATTATGTCAACAGGAATAGCAACAAAGGAGGATATTGAGTTGGCGGTAGAAACGTGTCGTAAAGAAGGAAACAACGATATAACGTTGTTAAAATGCACTTCGGCATACCCCGCCCCCATTGAAGATGCAAATTTATTGACAATACCAGATTTAGCGAAGACATTTGATGTAGAAGTAGGTTTTTCCGATCATACTTTGGGAATTGAAGCACCGATAGTAGCTGTATCTTTAGGTGCAAAAGTTATCGAAAAACATTTTATTTTAGATAAATCTATAGGAGGTCCCGATTCTCATTTTTCGCTTGATTTCGATGAGTTTAAAGCCTTGGTTCAATCGGTAAGAAAAGCAGAAAAACTACTAGGGAAAGTTCAATATAAACTAAATGATAGAGCCAAGCAAAGTGGTACTTTCGGACGCTCTCTTTTTATTGTTGAAGATGTTGCAAAAGGCGAAGTTTTCACCGAAGAAAATATACGTTCCATACGTCCGGGATATGGTTTGCATCCAAAATATTATTGGGAAGTGTTAGGTAAAAAGGCCACACAAAATTACGAAAAAGGAACACCACTAACCTTTGAATGTATTGAAGGAGGAGAGGTTATAAAAGATATTTAGGGCGTTCCCATCACGACATAAAAAAGCAGTTTCGTTGCACTACACTGCTTTTTAACGCCGTGATGGTCGGGCTATCACTACTCACTCTTTTGTGTTGCATAAGTGCAACAACACAAAAGGAGTTCAAACAAGCCGTTCTATCCCTAACGCATAATCTCAAAAAACTGAATGAAATGAATATAGAATCAAAAAGAATACTATTAGTTGTAGCACACCCCGATGATGAGTTGTTGGGAGTAGGCGGAACAATGCATCATTTAATAAAAAATAAACAGTGTACGGTAAAAGTAGTTATCTTAGGAGAAGGAATCACTTCACGTTCCGATACACGTGATACAGAAAAATGGAAACAGGCTCTTGAAGTACATCGCGAAAATATAAAACAAGCTCAAAAAGCCATTGGATTTCAAGAAGTGTCTATCTATGATTTTGCAGATAATCGCTTCGATACCGTAGCCCTGTTGGACATTATTAAAGTCATAGAAAAAGAGAAAGAAGCCTTTAATCCCACCTTTATTTTTACGCATCACGGAGGAGATGTTAACATCGACCACCAACGTACTTTTGAAGCTGTAATCACCGCTTGCAGACCCATGAAAGAGGAAAAGGTAAAAACGATTGTAACTTTTGAAACCCCTTCAGGAACCGAATGGAGAGCGTCAACCGACCCTCGTCATTTTGTGCCTAACTTTTTCGTTCCATTAGCCAAAGAAGATATAGCAGCTAAGATAAAAGGAATGGAAAGCTATGAGTTTGAAAAAAGAGCATATCCACATCCGCGTTCGCCTCAGGCACTCAGAATATTAGCACAACAACGAGGGGTAATGATAGGAGCAGAATACGCTGAAGCGTTTAATATAGTACGAACAATAGAAGTCTAAAAATGGGAAAAGATAAATTAAAACGATTTGCTGAAGTGGAAACGTTTCATAACGTATTTCAACCAAGTATGGAAGAAGCCAAAGCCGGATTTAAGATGAAAGGAAATTGGCACAACGATTATTTTAAGAATAATAACCCAATCGTTTTGGAATTAGGTTGTGGAAGGGGAGAATATACCGTGGGCATGGCAAAGATGTATCCGGAAAAAAATTTTATTGGAATAGATATCAAAGGCTCAAGATTATGGAGGGGAGCAAAGACTGGGGTGGAAGACGGAATGAAGAATATGGCGTTTGTACGTTCAAAAATAGACTTTATAGAATGTTTGTTTGCTAAAGATGAGGTAAGTGAAATATGGTTAACGTTCTCTGACCCGCAACCCAAAAGACCTCGAAAAAGATTGACGTCAAGACTCTTTATCGAACGGTACAAAAATATAATGAAGCCGAACGGCATCATTAACCTAAAAACAGATAGTGATTTGTTGTTCGAGTTTACCCTTGAGCAAATAGAAGAATACAAATACAAGAAACTCTTATCTTCTTGGGATGTTTACGGAGAGTTAGTGCCGAACACCGAAGATGAAGACTTGAAAAGACTAATGGAAATAAAAACGTTCTATGAACAAAAATGGTTAGAAGAGGGAAAAAAAATAAAATTCGTAAAGTTTATTCCTTAATATCCATTATTGTCTTTTCCGGTTTAATAGTTGGTTAATTTTAAATTGCTTAATCTCTTTGTCCAATGATTCCCAATTTTGTTTTTTTAATTCTAATTTTACATAAGGGGAATTGTCGATGTATTCAATATTAGGGTGTTGTTCAAAATTAAATAGTTTTTGGAGATTTAAATTTTCAACATTTTGCTTATCCACGTATGCGTATAAGTTTTCAATATGAATAGCATTAAAAAGGATATTTAGAAAGTAAAATTGAACATCAAGCCCAATACCTGATCCAATAGAATTAGGATTAATGTAAAATCCCCATTCACAACTTTCTTTGTCGTAATTTACAAAATAAACAACAGCTATTGGCTTATTGTTTTTATAAACCAACCAATAAGCTTTGTCTTTAGATTGATGTAGGGTTTTAATGAAATTCAAGTGCTCTTCTTCAAGAATAATATTATTATTGAACATCCACTTCCTTACATTGTCGTGATTTCTCCAACTAAGAACTAACTTAGCTTCTTCTACATCTAAGTCTGTAAATGATTTAAAAAAGAATTTATCTTTTTGATAATTAGTGTATAGAGGATTGGTTGAATTTGAAGCACTTGTATGTTCTTTTGTCATTGTTAATAGAAATAAATATTAAAAGAAGTTTTCTATATCGTCCCATTATCAACGTGAATATTTTGTCCCGTAATTGATTTTGATTTTTCAGTAAGTAAGAAATAAATGGTTTCAGCTACTGAAGTTATATCAACCGGTTTTTTCATAGAAGTTCGTTTGTAAATTCTATTCTTTTGATTATCTGATAGAGTGGAGCTCATTTCGGTTTCCATAAATCCTGCGACAAGACAATTTGAGCGTATTCCTTTTTCACCCCATTCACGTGCGGTATTCTTTGAAAAAGCTTCCAAAGCACCCTTCGATGAAGCATACATAGCCAATCCTTTGTATCCGGTGTGAACACTTATAGAAGATATATGAATGATACTACCTTGAATGTTGTGAAGAAGCATTTGTCGAATAGCATATTTCGTTAATACCATAGGGCTGTAAACATTAACCTTGAACATTTTCTCAACTGCATCGATGTTTACGTTAGTTACGATATCGTCGTAAGCCAGTGCAGCGTTATTGACAATACCGTGAAGTGGAGTGTTAAACCCAATCCAATTTTTAAAAATATTTTGACGAATAGAATCAGTTTCCGTCAAATCAAATTGTAACCATTTTAATTGGTTGGGATATTTTTCGAGTAAACCGTTCAATTCCTCTGTTTTGCTACGGCTAATTCCAAAAACGTTGTGTCCGTTATTTAATAAAATCTCAGAAAGAACCAATCCCAATCCTTTTGAAACACCTGTGATTAAAATATTCATGATTAATTTCTTTTTAATTTTCCTGTTCTTGTTGTAGAAATAGAGTCAACAAATTTAATGATTCGAGGAATTTTAAACTCTTGTATGTTTTCCTGTAAATGTTTTCTGATAAAGGCATCTTTTATATCCTTATTCTCTGAAACAACCTCACAACAAACAATATTGCCTAATATTGAATTTTTTTTCGCATAGACATAAGCGTTTTTTATTCCTTCAATCATTAAAATTGCTTCTTCAACCTCTTGTGGGTTTACTTTATAGCCTCCTACGTTTATCATTTCATTCTTACGAGATGAGAAACGGAAAGTTAAAGGAGATTCTGAAATTATTTCAATTAAGTCACCTGTGTGGTACCATTCGTTATCCTTTTGAAATTCATTGTTCCCCATCAAAGAATTATGAATCAAAAGTTCATTATCCTTTATTTTTACCAGTTTTAAATATTCGAGTTTTACTGTAAAAATATCGTTAGAAGAAGCAAATAAACTACCTGCTTCGGTAGAAGCATACACATTTGTTATTTTTGCATTGGGAAAAAAGGTTTGGATTTGCTGTGTTAAATACTTGTCAAATTTCTCACCTCCCGAAGTAATTCTTTTAACGCTTTTGAAGGTTCTATTACAAGGGAATAATAAACGGTAAAAAGTAGGTGTAGCAGATATATTGGTAATATTATTTTTTTCTATTTCAGCGTAAATATCTCCTGAATTTAACCCAAATAGTCTAATGAGGGCATTCCCGTTAAGCAAGGCTTGAAAAAAAACTTGAACCCCGGCCATATGAGTTGGATTGTAAGCAAATCCCTATAT
>JALWSJ010000066.1 GCA_026993705.1 Flavobacteriales bacterium | reverse complement strand
GAAAAATAGAATACTACAAATAACAGGCTTAGTTTTTTTAGCTTTAGGAATTACCTTGGGTAGTTCTTGTAAAAAAACATTTCCTCCTCGTCCTGAGGTGCAATCTGCTCCCGCACCAAATTCGGGTTGTAATGATAGAGACTCCCCTAACTATGATCCTAATGCGGAAGGAAATGGCGATTGCCAATATGTATATGTTACCTCTTATGAAATAACTTATTATCCGGCTCAAGATAATGGAAGTGATTGGGATTTTGGATTTGGCAGTACAACTAATGCCGATTTGTTATTAAACATTGGTTACAACGGAGAAGATGTACTTATTTTTCAAAGCACAGAAAAGACAAATCAAAATCCGGGTGCACCTGCTATTTGGCAAGAACCACGGCAGTTAAAGTTAAGAAACGAGATATACAAATGGGATTTATGGGATTATGACGCAACATCTCCTAATGACCCAATTGCATCGGGGACGTTTAACCCTTTAGATGAATTAAACAATGGGAACATTACCATACAATCTGGAGGCACTCAATTGGTTTTACATTACGTCATAAAATAACTTTACAATGATTTCTTTTAATAAAATAATTTATATTGTTTCTACTGTTCTTCTTATTTCTTTGTTCTCTGAATGTAGAAAAGTGGAAGACCCTAATTTGAAACGTGAAAACCATGTGGGTGGTTGTACGGATCCTGATTCGCCTCTTTATAAAGAGCATGTTGATTATGAAGATCAAAGTTGTCTTTATGCTTTTACTTATAAGTATGAAATTACTTATTACAACTTAAATAATGGAACAGACTGGGATAATTATTGGTGTATTACATCTCAATACTATCCTGCGGATTTGATTTTGAGAATAAAACCTGCTAACGATTCTGCTTGGATTTTTGAGAGTCCTGTAAATGAAGATCAGCCACATGACCAAATTACGGAATGGGTTGCTCCCCAAGCCGTTAAATTATATAATACAAACTATATGTTTGAGTTAATTGACGAAGACGGAAACAGTAATTGGACGTGCGATACAGGAAGTGATTTGATTTACACAGGTGTATTTAACCCTATTGAACATGCAGAAAATGGTGTTTCAACCATGAAATATAAAATTGGTAATGATTCTTTGCAACTGAAGATTTATTATGATTTAAAACAGGAGTATTAATTAATAATTAAAAATGGAAAAACAAGAAAACAATAACAAAATGCCATTATTGGGGGACAACTTCCCTGAAATAACAGTGCAAACTACTCAAGGAACACTCAATATCCCGTCACACTTTAAAGGTAAGTGGTTTGTTCTATTTAGCCATCCCGCAGATTTTACTCCTGTTTGTACAACAGAGTTTGTTGCATTTCAAAAAAGGTACTCAAAATTTAAAGAGCTAAATTGTGAGTTAATTGGGTTAAGTGTCGATCAAGTTTTTGCTCATATCAAATGGGAAGGTTGGATTAAGGAAAATCTTAATATCCAGATAGAATTCCCTATTATTGCAGATACAGGCAAAGTTGCAAATACTTTAGGTATAATACATCCCGGAAAAGGAACGAATACCGTAAGAGCAGTATTCGTAGTTGATCCTAAATCTCAATTAAGACTAATGCTTTATTATCCACAGGAATTAGGTAGAAATTTAGATGAAATTATTCGTATAGTTAAAGCTTTACAGATTTCGGATAAAAACAATGTTGCCATGCCTGCAGATTGGCCCAATAATGAGATAATGGGAGATCATGTGATAATCCCCCCAGCTACTGATATAAAAACATCAAAAGAAAGGATTGAAAAGGCTAAAGAGGGTGAGTTTGAATGCTTCGATTGGTGGCTATGTCATAAAGAATTAAAATAACACTAACTTAGTTAATATAATTCTTTCCGCGTTAGGGATAGAACGGCGTGTTTGAACTCCTTTTGGTTTGTTGCATTTATGCAAACCAAAGTAAGCGTACGGTGAAGTACGTCTTGTAAGATGATTAAAATACACTGACTTTTGTACCTAAACAAAAAAAATAGAAATTTATGTTAGGATTAGGTACAGAACATACATACTGTTACTATTTGTC
>JALWSJ010000065.1 GCA_026993705.1 Flavobacteriales bacterium | reverse complement strand
AAATCACAGCCAGTTTCCCACGAAAACACACTAGTAACCGTTTGCGTACCCGAAACAGGAGCACCCGTATTACATACAGCACAAGGAGGGTAAGGACAGCCGTTGTTGGGGTCAGTCAATCCTGCACCGCTCTCACCACCGTAAATATCCAGTGTTATGCTTTGATTGCTTCCGTCAGCAAGTAAGTCATTATCTTGAGCAATAACATCAAATGTTACGGTAGCTCCCGCATTCACCGTAATACTATTGTTTGTAATACCATTGATAGAAAGCGAAGGCGGAGAATTTACCGAGTTGCAATTCACAATATTAACCAACATTTCCCGATGTACAACAGCAATCAATTGACCACATCTCCACGATTCAACCTTTACAACCGTACTAAAATTCCCTAAGGTAAAGGATTTAAACGACAACATTCCATTAAATTCGTTGAGATTAGCAGGCACATTAGACGAATTTTGTGTCGTGCTGGGTAATTGACTATTCGTATTGTATCCCGAAGCCCAAAGAACCTCCGAGGGAGAAACTGGAGGATTAAAAGTCGTTCCAAAATCGTTATTAAGAGGATTAGAAAAGTGATAAGCAATAGAATCCAAATCATCGTCAAAAGCACCGATATTATAATTAACATCTTTCCCTCCACATACTACATTTAAAGGAGGCTTAATAAAACGAGGAGAACTATCAAAACAAGTGCTAGCATCTTGCCCATTATAGCTATACATAGAAGCATACAACGTCAAACCAGCATTTTGAGCATTCACCAAATTCTGAGCGACGCTAGTCCTAAAAAAAGCATCCCAAGTAAAATGCCACCCATCAGCAGGCGGAACCCCCGAAAGCGTTAGTGGAGCACTTTGTAAAACATATTCCGTAACACTCCCAATCCCTGGCGAAGCACAAGTAAACTGAGGATCGCTCCCCGTAACCTCGTTACAAGCAAAAGAAAAATCATTACAAATACTAACAAAAGATATGCCCATAGAGTGGATTTCTATATTTTCGTCATTAAATAGAGTATCAGCCCAAGATATTACATGTAAAAAAAACTTACCTGCTTTTGATAATGCAGCAATGGACGGATTTGCTTTTAAATATAGCGATTCTGGAAAAGTCTTAAATATCAAAGATACTATTTATGCTGGTATGAATGTTACTGCTAGTTTAAGTGATGGGCAATGTTATAAAATTATGACAGGGGCACAAGTACCAAATGATGTTGATACTGTAATAGCCTTTGAAAATTGTATAAATTACGATGAGACAAAAGTAAATGTAGGAAATGCGACAAAAAAAGGTTCAGCTCTTAGATTTAAAGGTGAAGAACAAAAAGTAGGAAATACTCTTTTTAAATCAGGTCAAATTATAAATTCTCAAGTCATATCGATGCTCGTTTCTCAAGGAATTTCTACAATTGCTGTATATAAAAAAATTAATATTGCAATTTTTTCAACAGGAGATGAGCTCAAAGAACCATGGGAGTATGCAAATGATGATGAAATATACAATGTAAACTCGTCAGCTATATTATCTTTACTAAAAGAACAAGGTTTTGATGCTGATTATTGTGGGGTAATTCCTGATAACTTAGATAAGAGTATCAAATACTTTTCAAACATGAAAAAATACGATGCTATAATTACAACAGGTGGCATAAGTATGGGTGAAGCTGATTTTGTAGAAGAAGCATTACTCGCAAATGGTCTTAAGATATCATTTCATGGAATAAATATAAAACCAGGAAGACCAACTATGTTTGGTTCTATGAATGAAACGCTTGTTGCTTCAATGCCAGGAAATCCACTTGCTGCGTATGTTAATGCATTTTTATTTTTACTTCCTGTGCTAAAAAAAATACAAGGTGATAAACAGTTTAAACATCAAACTGTTTTAGCAAAAAATATAGAAGAGTTTAACGTAAAATCTGGAAGAGCCAATATAGTCCTTGGCAATTTAATAGATGGTGAATTTAAAGTTTTTGGTCAAAATAAATATGGCTCAGGTATGCTAACTCCTATAGTAAGTAGCAATGCTATTTTAATCACTAAGGGTGAAGAGAGTATTAT
>JALWSJ010000064.1 GCA_026993705.1 Flavobacteriales bacterium | reverse complement strand
TTTTGGAAGCTGTTGAAAAGTTGAACAATAGACCTAGGAAAAAATTAGGGTTCAAAACTCCAAAACAGGTTTTTTATCAGTATATTCGTAGAATGGAAAAAACTTGCACTTAGTTGTTGAATCTACGTGTTAAAAGTTTCTCAAGATATAAACAGAAATAAGGAATAAAACAATTAACTTGCCCAATTATGAGCTATATCGACACCATACTAGCACTATCCTTAGGTTGGGCAGGTTTTAAAGGATTTCGCAAAGGGTTTATAATAGAAATCAGTAGCATTATTGCCTTAGCTTTGGGTATTTGGGGAGCGGTGCATCTTTCCTCAATAACCGCCGAATGGATAACAGGAAGAGTTGACGACAAATACATACCTTTACTTTCCTTTTCATTAACTTTTATTGGCATTGTTGCAGGAGTTTTTGCTATTGGTAAGTTCTTAGAAAAAATCGTAAACGTTATACAATTAAAATTTGTCAATAAAATAGCTGGAGCAGGATTCGGTATTTTAAAAGCACTTTTAATCCTAGGTGTTCTTTTTTTGATAGTAGATGCTTACGACAAAAAATTCAATTTAATTTCACAACAAACCAAAGACGAATCAGTGCTGTATTACCCCTTAGCACAATTTTCGCAAACAGTAATCCCCGCCTTACAAGATAGTTCTCTCTTTGGAAAGGTAAATATACCGCAAGTTAATGTAGATTCATTAATTTTGCACAAAGCAATAGAAAGCCAAACTCAATCTGACTAAACGATTATGTTAATAGATACACACACGCACCTCTACGTTTCAAAATTTGACGAAGACAGAGATGAGGTTATACAAAAATGTATAGCAAACGATGTACAAAAAATGTTGTTACCCTCCATCGATTCCGAAACAACTGAAGCTCTTCTACAGTTGACGGATGCATATCCCGACATCTTTTATCCAATGATGGGGGTTCATCCGAGCTCTATTAACAAGGAAACCATCGATTTCGAGTTAGAAAATGCCAAAAAACACCTGTTTGGTTCACGAAAATTTATAGCCGTTGGCGAAATCGGAATTGATTTATATTGGGATAAAACAACATTACCAGAGCAAATCGAAGCCTTTAAAATTCAAGCCGATTGGGCAAAAGAATTGGATTTACCTATCGTAATACACGCAAGAGAAGCCTTTGATGAAATCTTTGAAGTATTAGATGAAATCAATCACCCAAAGTTAAGAGGTGTTTTTCACTGTTTTACAGGAAATGAACAACACGCCGAAAAGATACTTTCTTACGGCGGTTTTAAGCTAGGTATAGGCGGAGTAGTAACGTTTAAAAACAGTACCTTGAGTAAAGTGTTGAAAAATGTAGATTTAAAGCATATAATCCTTGAAACAGATGCACCGTATTTGGCACCAACCCCACATCG
The DNA here is from genome assembly GCA_026993705.1 of Flavobacteriales bacterium. Taxonomy (GTDB): domain Bacteria; phylum Bacteroidota; class Bacteroidia; order Flavobacteriales_D; family Parvicellaceae; genus S010-51. Next base: position 27,419 of record JALWSJ010000064.1, on the reverse strand, counting down.
AGGAAAACGAAATTCAGGTGAATATCTTCCGCTGATAGGAGATAAATTAGCCGATATTTACAACTGCACCCTTCCCGAAATAGCTGATATTACCACGAAGAATGCTAAGGAGTTGTTTGGAATTTAGAAATGTTTTCTTAAAAAGGTAAACATCATATTTTATTTAATATATATCATAAAGTGATATAAAATACATATTTTCGTATTATCTATGAAGAAGAATACGTTTATAATATTGATTTTAGGACTTTTATTATTGTCCTGCAAAAAAAAAGACAGCTTGCGGTGGAATGTTGATGTTCTTGCCCCTGTGGTTTATGGCGACCTTACTATTAAGAATATCATTAATGACTCTTTATGGACAGCCAACACTGACAGTAGTATTCAGTTAAATTTTACATCAACGCTCTATTCTCTAAATTTTGATTCAATTGTATCTATTCCTGATACAACTATAAAAGAAAACCATCTCGTACCTTTTTCAGCCGGAATTACATTTAATCCGGGGCAAACTTTTGTTACGCAAACCAATGATGTTAATTTGGATATAGACGATATAGAGCTAACGGAAGTTATTATAAAAGAAGGAAATATAAACTACACAATAAGCAGTAATATAGATGCTGAAATTATTTATACCTACAAAATAAATAATGCTTTCGATGCACAAGGCAATCCTTTTTCCAAAGAATTGACCGTTCCGCCTTCGGGTAGTTCAAATGCTGTTTTGTCCGGTTCTTTCTCCTTAGCAAATTATCGAATTGATTTGACGGGAGCTAATGGTGTTAGTTATAATAGATTAAGTACAAATGTAGAGATGACTTTGTCTCCAAACAATCCTACAAGTGTGCTGATAAATAACCAAGACACAGTTCATACCGAAAATACACTTACGGGATTAAAGGTTGAGTATGCAAAAGGATATTTTGGAAATAGAGTAATTTCTGTTCCTTCCGAAACTTCTGCCATAAAAGCACTTCACCATTTTATTTCCGGCGTTATAGACGTAGAACAGGTAAATATTGATTTTAAAATCATAAACGGAATAGGTGCTGATGCTTCTTTTACTATTAATGAGATGACTTCCATTAGGGGAACAAACGAAGTTGGATTAATACATAATTTAATTGGTAACCTTACTAACATTAGCAGAGCCGGTTTATCCGGGAATACGGTTATTCCTACTGTTTTTAACACTTCTATTACTTCTTCCAATTCCAATATAGAACCGTGGCTGGAAAATATTCCGGACTCCATACGCTACGCAATGGATTTAGAATTAAATCCTTTAGGAGATGTCTCCGGACATAATGATTTCATTTATAGTTCTTCTCCATTTAAAGTTCAAATGGGAGTCAATATGCCTCTGTCGCTTTTAGCCAATAATCTTACGTTATTGGATACAATAACGCTTTCAATAGAGAAACTGAAACAAGTAGTAGAAGGAAAATTAAAAATTGAAATAGACAACGGCTTTCCTTTGAGTGCAACATTATCTATTCAACCAGTCTCAGGAGGCAATGAATTGGCTTCTAATACTACAATAGAGTCCGGAGCCTTGGATAATGGCACTCAAAAAGTAGTGAATACAACCCATAGTTCTCATACAATTACGTTAACTGATACAGACATTGAAGCCTTAAAAAATGATGGGCGAGTATTGTTGAGACTTGTTTTTAACACACCGGTTTCTGCTTCTACTCCGATTAAGATATATGATTACTATCATTTAAAATTCTCTGTTGTTACAGATTTTACATATACCAACAAAATTGATTAATGAAAAAAATAATTCTACTATATTTACTCATCTTGGTTATTGGAATAATGCAAGCACAACAATTAGGGACGAATCTTTGGTATGCTTCCCAAAATGATACTTCCAATCAAATTATTCATTTATCTTCTGAGGGCTACTATGGTTCTACCATCTTCAACAATCAAATGACTCATACATTTTTTCGAGGTGGATTTGTTGATAAGGCGATGAAAGATAAAGCATTGGCTAAGGCTAAAAGAGTAAATTACCTTGGCGGAGAATTTAATTCTCAGTTAATGTATTCTGATACTAAAAATTTTTTATTTAAGGATTTTGGTTACTACGTGGGAATATCTTACCATTACCAAACCGGTATTCAATTTACAAAAGATTTATATGAATTGATGTTTTACGGAAATAAACCATTTGCAGGAAAAGAGGCAATACTTACACAAAGCGGTGCTCTTTTAAGGGATTTTAATCAAATTTCTTTTGGGCTAAACAAAAAAAATAAAATTAAAGTCGGTGTATCTTTGTTGTCTTATAATAACCGTATGCAAGCAGAAATCACAAAAGGAAAGGTTACAACAGATTCAAGCGGACAACACATAGACGTCGAGCTTATGGGAGGGTATACCTCTGTTGATTCTTCTCGTTCTACTGCTTTATTCTCTAACAACGCCATGGGGATAGGTATTGATTTTGAATATACTTATCAATTAAAAAAAGGGGTAGCAACTTCATCACGAATTAATATAGGGGTGAAAAATTTAGGTTGGGTACAACAAAAAAGTGCCTATGTTTTATCAAGCGGTCATCCTTTTACATATAAGGGAGTGGAAATTGGGGATATTGCAAAAATTGGAGATAGCATTTCTGCTCAAATGTCCTCTTTAAAAGATTCCCTTTCTATTCAAAGTGGTGTGGCTACGGTAAATACTTCTTTGCCTTTTGAAGTCTATTTTTATCAAGTGCCTTCCTACCGAAAAAAACTAGAATTAATTTATGGATTCAGGTATAAAAATCAAGTAGGTTATAAAGTCTTTTTGTATGCCGGGGGAAATATAAATATAAAACAATATTATAATTTAAGTAGTTATTTAAGCTATGGTGGTTACACCAATTTACAATGGGGGGCTACTATTCAAAAAAGAGGAGAAAAAATAAATATTGGTTTGAATACCGGAAACTTACTTGGTTTTATTACCAATAAAGTTTATGGTAAGTCATTGGGTATTAGTCTAATTTATTTGCTGTAAATGATATGAAAATATATATAATCAGTACTTTTATCATTGCATTTTGCCTACAAATAAAAGGTCAAAATGAAGTTTCGTATGCTGTTATCGGAAATACAAGTGATGAAGAGTTAAGGGATATGGACACGTTGAAGGGGGTAATCTATGTCGTGGGTAATACAAATGAATGCGGTTCTTCCGATGGAATGATTTTGAAATATAGAAAAGATACCGTGTTAAAAAGAAAAAATATCGGTACTTGGGATGTTGAAGTTTTAACTTCTATTGGAGTTACCAATACGGATACTCTGTTTATAGGTGGTTATGGAAATGTTAATGCAGATTATAATGTTTATGTTGCGAAATTGGATACCAATTTGAATGTTATGGTGGATAAATACATTGATTTAGATGATTGGAATTTTTGTAATGACTTGGCTATGGGGAATGGTTTCATAATAGGAGCAGGAGAAAATACATCTAATGGAACTTATGATCCTTTTTTCTTTAAATTGGATTACAATTTGGATACAATTTGGACAAATACAGTTACGTTACCATTAGAACAAAAAATTTCAAAAATAATTCAATACAACGATAGTATCTTTATTGCCGGTGGCTACACAAAAACCGATACGGATGGAAAAGATGTTTTGCTTATTAGTGTTAACTCTAATACAGGCGACACTTTATGGACAAATAACGTAGGCGGAAACAGGGATGATTTTGCTAATAGTATCATAAAAACAAGCGATGGTGGAATTGCCGGATTTGGAACGACCTCAAGTTACAATTCGACTAATGAGGATACTTATTTATTTAAAACTGATAGTTCAGGGAATTTTTTATGGTCTAATTTACATCAAGTTCAATCCCCTGCGAATGTTTATAATGACCGCGGTATAGATTTAGTAGAATTACAAAACGGAGATTTAATTGTCGCAGCAATATCACGATCTTATGGTTCTCTTGACATTCAATCAACAATGATTATGAGAACGAACTCAAATGGAGATTGGCAAAACGGATTTATCTACGACGGTGGAGAAGACGATTATCCGGTAAGACTTATCAAAGAAGATGATACAACCTTGTATGTAGGAGGAATAAATAATTCATTGACACACGGGTATAAAGATTTGTCTATGCTGTTATTTAAAACCGTTATTCCCAATATTTCTGTTCAAACAAAAGACATAGAATTGACACCTCTTTGTTTTGTCTCAGTAGAAGATGAAGTCAAAAAAAATATTTCCGTTTATCCTAATCCGGTACTCCATGATTTTGTCATAGAAATAAATGACAATTCTGCTTTAATTGAAATGTCGTTATCGAATTTAACAGGGCAGATAATTTATAATCGTATTCTTTACTCTGGCGATAGAATAATTTTTCCTAAAAATGTATCAAGAGGAGTTTATCTTTTAACGATAAAACACAAAGAACAAATCTACCGGCAAAAGATAGTGTATGCTAAACAATAACTTATATATTAAGGCTGTCTTATTGTATTTAACTTCGATTGTTTTTGTCTTTTGGGGGCTTATTTTATTTGGAGTTGTCAAAATTGTTCCTAATCAAGAATCGTTGATACAATGGGACGCCGGTTGGTATTTATCCATTGCCGAACAAGGATATTTGTTTAAAACATCGGAACAAAGTAATACCGGTTTTTTTCCTTTTTTTCCTTTTTTATGGAGGTTACTATTTCATAATGCGATATTAATTTCTTTATTAAATTTATTTCTGTTTTTTATTGGGGTTTATTTTGTTCTAAGAACGATTCAAAAGAAAACAACACTTTGGGTAGTACTATTAAGTTTTAGTTTACCTTCTTTGTTTTTTATGTATGTGCCTTACTCAGAGTCGCTGTTTTTTGTGTTTGGAGGATTGTATCTGTATGGTAATTATACTAATGATATGAAGTTAAAGATATTAGCATTGTTTTTAGCTTCGTTATCAAGACCTACCATATTTTTGTTATTACCAGCTATTATTTTTTCGGAGATTATTAGCCGGAAGGATTTTAGAAACAGTGTAAAACAAATTTTACTTTCGATTGCTCCTATGATAGCAGGAACAGTATTATCCTTTTATATTGTAGGATATAATTCTTCTAATATTTGGGCTTATCCGGAATCTCAAGTCAACAACTGGCATCATTCTTTTAACCTTCCTTCTCTTCCTTTTACTACGTGGAGAGGATATAGAATAATATGGTTAGATGCTTTTGCTTTATTCGTTGTTGTGTTATCTTTTTTCTTTTCGCTCTATAAGGCTTTTCTTTTTCTTGTAAAAAAAACAGGAGATAAGGATAGAAATTTAATCGTTTCAATCGGTTACTTATCAATGATTTTAGTTTATGTTATGTTTTTTCATCCTAAGGAGCAGATTACGGGGCAAACAAGCCTGCTTAGTATCAATAGATATGTGTTTTGCACACCTTTCTTTTTTTATGTTTTTTATCGTTTTTTTAGCTCTAAAAATAAAGGTGTTGGAATAAAATTAATTGTTATTTTATCAAGTATCCTGACAATTGTATTAATCGGTTTTCCTTTTTACCCTGTTATGGGGTTAAGTAGTTTATATAGCCTAGTTTTCTTTATGTGCGTTTTGTTTTTTATTATTTTTCAAGTTAGTCCTGCTTTCTGTCATAAAAAGTGGATTTATGTTCTTCTTTATTTATTAAATATATCCCTACAAGTCTATTTATTCCAATCTTTTTTAAAGGGAAATTGGATTGGGTAAAATGATAAAAGCTATGCTTGTAACTAATGAAAATTGAATAAAAATGAAAAATAACATATTTATATGCATCTTCTTTCTTTTGTTGAACTTAGTAATTTCTTTAGATGGAATAACACAAGCAATATCACCTCAAGTGCATGTTAGTGTCATCACGTGTGATGAAGGTGATGAAATCTACTCGCTTTTTGGGCATAGTGCTTTGCGTTTTAATGATCCTGTAACACATACAGATGTTGTCTATAACTGGGGAATGTTTGAGTTCGGTGAAAATGAATTGGAGTTTGAAATTAAATTTGCTAAAGGGAAACTGCGTTACTATATGGCAGAGGAAACTTATGAAAATTTTATGTGGATTTATCAATGGGAGCATAGAACTGTTCGAGAGCAAATATTGAACCTAACACCGAAACAAAAAAAAGCTCTTTGGAAAGAAGTGCAATGGAACTACCTTCCTGAAAACAGGTATTATAAATACGATTTCTTTTTTGATAATTGTTCTACTCGTATTGGGAAAATTATACGCAAAAGTCTTGGGGTTTCGCTGAAAGAAAACAAACTTCCCGAGGAAGGAAAATATACATATAGACAACTTATCGATCAGCAAGTACACCATTCACAACCTTGGTCAGACTTTGGAATCGATCTTGCTTTGGGAGCAAAGATTGATAAGAAAACTACAAGTGAAGAGATGCAGTTCTTACCTAAATATTTAGAAAAAGCTCTAGCCCAAGATTCTGTAAAAGTAAATCATTCTTTTGTACCGTTGGTAATGAAAACTCATCTGCTTCTTAAAGGAAAAAACCGAAAGAAACAAATCTATGAAGGAGTAACGCCAATAGAAATAGCTTGGGCTATATTAATTATTTCTTTACTTATTCATATTATCAATATACCTTATTTATTACCTGTTTTTGATGGGATAGTATTCTTGTCTTACAGTATCTTGGGAGTTATAATTGTTTTTCTTTGGTTTTTTACTGATCACCAAGCAACTAAAATGAACTATAATTTGCTGTGGGCAAATCCAATTCATATTGTTGCTTTTCTAGGATTATTTTCAAAGAGAATACAAGAAAAAATATCTTTATTCTATTTAGTAATGGCTTTTTATAGTTTTGCTATTATCTTATTTTGGATAGCTATTCCACAAGAATTTCATGAAGCATTTCGTCCGTTGATACTGACATTGGTTCTCACTTATTATTATTGGTTTAGGAAGGTAGGGCAGTGAACTTTCAGTTAGAGAGTTATACCATTTAAACATTGAAATGAGCCTAATAAAGTGTTTATAATTTCCTTATCCATCTTCAAAAATATTTCCATAGCGAAGGTTATGCAAAGATTTTATTCATCGTCTAAGAAAACTAATCTATACACACAAAAAGGGATACTACCGTCAAGAAAAATTTTGTAACTTGCAATATGTTTAGATTATTTTTTATAAGCTTTTTGTTTTTTACATCCGTTGTAGCACAGGAGCACAAGGGAGGGTATACTTTTATTCAAAATAAAAAGCAATGGCATCCCAATGTTCTTTTCAAAGCTGATGTGCAAAGTGGGTACTTCTATATTGAAAAGGATGGTTTTCTTTTTGATATGGTAAATGTAAAAAAGATGAATGAGTATGTGTCTGCTCATTACGATAAACAAAAACAAATTTCTTTTGACTCTTTGGAATGGCATTCCTATAAAGTTACGTTTGAAGATTGCAACCCGAATGTAGTTGTTTACGGAGAGGATAAAGCACCGGAATATTATAATTATTTTATCGGAGATAATCCGGATAAATGGGCTGGAAATGTTTCGGCTTATCATTCTATTAATTATGGAGAGGTTTATACGAATATTGATGCGAGAATTTACACGAAATTATTTGATTTAAAATATGATTTCATCGTTAAGAAAGGAGGTTCACCACAAGATATTCGCTTAAGTTATAAAGGGGCTGATAAAGTTGAAATTAGAGAGGAGAGGTTACATATTTATACAACCGTCAATCACGTAGTGGAAGATAAACCTTTTGCTTATCAAATTATTAATAAAAAAGTTGTTCCAGTTGAATGTAAATACAGGCTTAAAAATGAATATTTATCATTTGATTTCCCTAACGGGTATAATGAAAATTACGATTTAGTCATAGATCCTACACTGAAATTTTCTACTTTTTCTGGTTCTTTTTCCGACAATTTCGGTTATGCCGCAACTTTTGATTCTAAAGGTTTTTTGTATTCCGGAAGTTCTACTTTCGGGAATCAATATCCGACTACTATAGGAGCATACAGTACTTCTTTTAACGGAGGAATTGTAGATATAGCTATTTCTAAATTTGATACAACAGGAACGTTTTTAATTTATTCTACTTTTATCGGTGGTAATAGCGATGAATTACCTCATAGCCTTATTGTAAACAGTTTAGATGAATTATTTATTCTTGGAACAACCAGTTCTCCTAATTATCCGACAACTGCAGGTTGTTATGATGCTACTTTTAACGGTGGAACACCTAATAATTTGCAAAATGGATTAGGAGTAAACTACACCAATGGTTCTGATATTGTAATTTCTCATTTGAGTGCAAATGGAGCTAATTTATTGGGCTCTACTTATTTAGGAGGGAGTCAAAATGATGGATTAAATTCAACCTCAACAAATCGTTTTTTAAACCTTCTTCGTTACAATTATGCAGATGAGATAAGAGGAGAAATTGATATTGACAAAAATAACAACATTTATGTTGTAACATGTACGAGAAGTCCAGATTATCCGACAACCTCTAATGCATTTCAATCTGCTTATGGAGGAGGAGCCTTAGACGCTTGCATAACAAAATTAGATAACGCTCTTCAAAATGTGATTTGGAGTAGTTTCTTAGGTGGTGAAGAACACGATGCAGGATATTCACTTGCTTTAGACAATAACGATGATCTAATTGTAACGGGGGGAACTAATTCATTATCTTTTCCAACTACTTCAGGAGCATATCAAACTAGTTTTCAAGGTGGAAGAAGCGATGGATTTATTACCAAAATAAGCAAAAACGGACAAACGATACTTAATTCTACGTACTACGGTTCATCGGCTTATGATCAAAGTTATTTTGTGGAAGTTGACAAAGCTAATGATGTATATGTTTTTGGACAAACGGAACATACTGGAAATAACTTTATACAAAATGCTTCTTGGAATATTCCGGGCAGTGGGCAATTTATCAGTAAATTCAATCCTCAGCTTTCAACACGAATATATTCAACTGTTTTTGGTTCGGGAAATGGAATCAATATTTCACCAACTGCTTTTCTAGTTGATGTATGTGATAAAATATATCTTTCAGGTTGGGGTGGAGTAGTCAATCATTTGGGCTCTCTATATAATAATACGGGATATACAACCAATATGCCTATTTCTTCAGATGCTTATCAAAGTACAACCGATGGTAGCGATTTTTATCTGATGGTTATGCAAGTTGATGCCTCTGCTCTTGTTTACGGCTCTTATTTTGGTAGTCCTTCTGCTCCTGAGCACGTTGATGGGGGAACGAGTCGATTTGATAGAAAAGGACGTATTTATCAAGCAATATGTGCCGGATGTGGCGGAGACTCTAATTTACCAACATTTCCGTCAAATGTAGTTTCTACAACTAATAATAATAGTTGTAATTTGGCTGTTTTTAAAATGGATTTTGATATTCCTTCTGTTGTTGCGGATTTTATTGCACCTCCAATCGGATGTGCTCCTTATTCTTATACTTTTCAAAATACAAGTTTGTCATTGCCTAACACCTCTTTTCATTGGGATTTTGGTGATGGAACAACATCATCTGTGGAAAATCCTTCTCATACTTTTACACAACAAGGGACTTACATCATACAACTTATACTTACGGATATTGCTTCTTGTAATTTAGCGGATACTATAACTAGAGAAGTACAAGTTTTAGATAACTCGACAACGTCATTATCCGACGTGAATATTTGTCCCGGTGAATCCGTTCAAATTGGTCTGTTGCCTAATGTTGACCCCTCCATAACTTATCAATGGTCTCCTTCTTCAGGGTTAAGCAATGCTTCAGCCTCCAATCCTTTTGCAAGTCCTTTTACAACAATCAATTATCAACTGCTTATTTCAAACGGAATCTGTACAGATACGGTTTATCAAAAAGTTGTTGTAAATACACCTTTGCTCTCTGTTAGTAACGACACTTCTCTTTGTTTTTTACCTGCAACGATTGATTTAACAGCAAATTCATTCGGTACATGTTCTGAGTTTATTTGGTCATCAACTTATTTATTTAATGATACATTGAATACGACCGTTAGTGATAGTATTATGACTCTATCACCTTCAAGTACTTCAACGTATTTCGTGAAAGCTAATAATAACGGGTGTGAAATTACAGATAGCGTAAAAGTAACAACTGTCTATGGAAATGTTTCTTTACCCGGGAGTACATCCATTTGTCAGGGAGATACAGTTACATTAACTGCTACGTCTTCTTTTGATAATGGAGTCTCAGTCGTCTATAATTGGAGTCCTTTTACAGGTGTGTTAAATGGAGTAGGAACCGGACAAGTGCAAGTACGCCCACCACAAACGACTACTTATCAATTGATTATTGATGCAGATGCTTGTTTAGATACTTTATCAACTCTAGTAGGTGTGACAGCTGTTGATGTTTTTATTCCTAATGATACTATAGTTTGTAATGCTAATATGGGGGTAAACTTTACAGCAACTTCATCTTTAGGAAATACCTCTTTTATTTGGTCGTCAACTCCGCAATTTCTTGACACCATAAATGGGAATACAAATAACGGGAGTGTTTATGTTTTGCCCCAAAACGATACTTCTTTGTATATTTTGGCAGAAAGTAACGGATGTAGCGTTATTGATAGCGTTTCAGTTGATATTGTTTTTGGTCAAACCTCAATTATTGCCCCCGTCACGGGGTGTCAGGGTTCGGAGGTTGTTTTACAAGCAACAAATACAGCCTCTACTAACAATGTAAATTATAATTGGGAGCCTGATTTATTTATTATAAGTGGAGATGGGACTCCAATCATTACTGCAGCTCCTTTATCTAATGTTACCTTTGTTTTATACGCTGAAAATGCAGGTTGTTATGATACCTTACAACATTTTATTGCAATAACCCCTATACAATTATCAACCAGTAGTGATACGGTATTGTGTTTTGATACAATGAATATAGAGATATATGCAACTGCTTATGGAATAACCAATAATTATGTTTGGTCTTCCTCTTCCTCTTTTTCTGATACGTTAAATCAACCGCTTACGGATAGTGCTATTTCTATTTCGGGTAGTAATTATGGTGTTTATTATGTCCGAATTGAAAACGGGGGATGTACACTTGTTGATAGTGTAGAAATTGAAACTGCATTTAGTAATCCTTCAATTAACGCTTCTACACAAGTTTGTTTTGGGGATACTATTTCTCTCATAGCAAATTCAGGAATTGGAGGTGTTAATGTGAATTATGATTGGTCGCCTAATTCGGAGATAATAAATGGAGATGGTACTTCGATAATTACTTCATCTCCACATCAGAATGTTCATTATACAAGTGTATTAACATATCAATATTGTCTTGATACCTTGTTCTTTGATGTAAACGTTGTACACCTTTCACTAAACACAAGTAATGATACTATATTATGTTCGGATACTTCTGTGTTTGATATTTGGGCGAGTGCAGCAGGAACAGCTAATTCATATGTATGGTCTTCAAGTAACAGTTTTAACGACACATTAAATAATCCTATTCAGGATAGTTCTTTAACTATCAGCCCAACCGCTCCAACTGTGTATTACGTAATGATTAACGAGAATGGTTGTGAGCTTATCGATAGTGTTGAGGTTACTGTTGCGACCGGACAACTAGAATTAGATTATATTCAAGAAATTTGTAAAGGAGATATGATTACAATAACAGTAAATAATTTATCTCCCAATATTCCTTTTACCTATGATTGGAGTCCGGATTCTTTGATTCTTTCCGGGGATGGTACAGCTTCTATAACTATTAGTCCGGATACGACAACAACTTATACGTTAACAGGAACAAATTCTTATGGGTGTATTGTTACCATAAGTGCAGAAGTATCAATAAACCCAATTGCTTTTGGAGGTATTTCTGCCAATGCAACAAGCGATACAATTGTTGAAGGTCAAAGTACAACATTGTTTGCTTTACCAAATCAAAACAGCTACTTTTATACTTGGGTTGAAGTAATAAATGGAAACAATACCAGCGTTGAGGTTTCTCCTGAAAGCACAACAACATATTACTTAACCGGTGAATATAACGGTTGTACAAAAACTGATTCAATAACTATTTTTGTAAAGGAATTGACTTGTGGTGAATCTGATGTGTATTTACCCAATGCTTTTACTCCAAATAAAGATAACGCCAATGACAAACTATATGTACGAGGAAATAATATAGGTGAAATGCTTCTACGTATATATGATAGATGGGGAGAACTTATTTTTGAAACTTCTGACCAAGCTGTTGGTTGGGATGGAACGTACAAAGGAAAAGATTGCGACCCGGCTGTTTTTGTTTATTACCTTGAGGTAAAATGTAAAAAAGGTGATGACACCTATTTTGAAAAAGGAAATATAACATTGATTAGATAAGTAATATCACATTAATATTTAATGGGATTGATTGAAGATAATAGAAAATTAGATTAGTTTTTTGTGTAGATTCAAGAAAGGAACTAATAAGCCCTTTCATTGGTTCCTTCTACATAATTTATGAATGCTTGGTTAACCACCTTATTTCCTCCCGGTGTTGGATAATCCCCTGTAAAGTACCAATCGCCGGAATGATTAGGTATAGCTTTGTGCATATCTTCTACTGTTTGGTATATAATTTCTACTTCAGCATTGATATCTTTATGTGTCAATAATTCCCCTATTTTTTTACTAATATCATCATAGGGAAATGGGGCATAAATTTCTTTCACGTAGTTTATCACTTCTTCTTTTGGAAGTTTTTGTTGTGCTTTTGATTTTCGATAAACATCATCAATTATATGCTCTTGTTTTGTTTCTTTTAGTAGGGCTATTGCTGCTTGAAAGGCTATGAAATCTCCTAATTTAGCCATGTCGATTCCATAACAATCGGGATATCGAATCTGGGGTGCGGATGATACGACTACAATTTTCTTTGGTTCTAATCGGTCAAGTATTCTAATCACACTTTGTTTCAAGGTAGTTCCTCTTACGATAGAATCATCTAAAACAACAAGATTATCAGTGTTTCGGTTTACCGAGCCGTAGGTTATATCATAAACGTGAGTAACCATGTCATCGCGAGCGTCATCTTGTGTGATAAAAGTTCTCAATTTTGCGTCTTTTACCATAACCTTATCAGCACGCGTTCGAACGGAAAGAATATTGAGTAAGTCTTCTTCTTTTGGGTTTTCTCCCAAATTGCTTATGTCCTCAAGTTTTGTTTTATTCAAGTAACTGTCGGTTTCTTTCAGCATACCTAAATAAGCAACTTCGGCAGTATTGGGAATAAACCCGAAAACAGAGTTTCGTAAGTCGTAATCAATTGCTTTTAGGACTCTTGGAGTAATCAATCTACCTAATTCTAAACGCTCTTGATAGATGTCTTTGTCTGTTCCTCTAGAAAAGTAAATTCGTTCAAAAGAACATTGAGTTTCTTTTTGTTTTGGATTTATAATTTTTTCTTCAACTTTTCCATGACGAGGAATAATTAAAGCACTCCCGGGTGTAATCTCGTTAATTTTCTCCCATTTTAGATTAAACGCAGTTTGAATAATCGGTCGTTCAGATGCGACTACGGTTATTTCTTCATCATCATACCAAAATGCAGGACGAATACCATTGGGGTCTCGAAGAACAAAAGCATCTCCGTGACCGATTAATCCAGCCATAACGTACCCTCCGTCCCAATCAACAGACGATTGTTTTAAAATAGAACTAATATCAATGTTCTTAGCAATCAATTCCGATATTTCAGTATAAGAATATCCTTTTGACTTGTATTGCTTAAACAATCGTTGATTTTCTTCGTCCAAATAATGTCCTATTTTCTCCAATACAGTTATTGTATCAGATTTTTGTTTAGGGTGTTGACCTATGTTGACTAATAAATCAAATAATTCATCAACATTTGTTAAGTTAAAGTTACCTGCTAAAGCTAGGTTTTTAGTCATCCAATTATTGGTTCTAAGGAAAGGGTGGCAATTTTCTATGCTGTTTTTCCCATATGTACCGTAACGTAAGTGTCCTAAAAATAATTCTCCGGAAAAAGCTTCATTTTGTTTTAGCCATTCCGGTTTTTTTAATTTGTCCGGATCTTTCAGTTCTAAATCCTTGAATCGCTTGTTGACATACGAAAACAAATCTTGAATAGGTTGTTGAGCAACGCTTCTATGCCTACTAATGTAACGCGTGCCGGGAGGCATATCAAATTTTATATTTACAATGCCTGTTCCATCTTGCCCTCTATTATGCTGTTTCTCCATGAGGAGATACATTTTAGTTAATCCGTAAAAGGCTGTTCCGTATTTTTGGTAGTAAAAGTCAAGCGGTTTCTTCAATTTCAGAAGGGCAATTCCGCACTCGTGTTGTATTGCATCACTCATGTTTACAAAGGTATTAAATTCTAAAACACAACCTTATTACTCATACGTTATTTTCTTTGTGAAGCCGTGGTAGTTTTACCATTTTAATTTTGAAAAGAGTCTTATAAAGCTTTTTTATTTTCCTTATACTTCTTTATGAAATCTTTCCATAGCTATACAAAGATTTTATTCATCGTCTATGAAAACTAAAACTCTCTTCCTTTCGGCTTTTTTCAAAATTAAAATGGTCTTATTGGGTAAAATATTAGATGTATTTAACCTTTCTTAACGAAAACACAAGCTAGACATGGATGTTCCGAATCTATTTTAACAAGTAGTAAATAAATACCTTATAAGTTTATTTTTAAGAAAGTTTTGAGTAGAACTGTATTTTATTCTAATAAAACCACTTCCTGTGTAGGTTCTAAAAATAGATTCTTGACCCGCTGGATTTCAGATCCATTTTTCTCAGCAAAAACTATACGCTGAGTTTTAGGAGCACTCTGTATTATTCGGTTGATATCGGTCAAGAAAGAATTATTTTTTAGAAAATTTGCATTTTCAATAATAATCGTATTAAGTTCGTTGAGGTTAATTCCATTTTGAAAATAAAGTTTATTCAATCTTCTTGGAGTTGCTATTACAATATCAGTTCCAATGTAAATATTGTCTTTTTGATTGTAAATATGATGTTCCTCTAAAACGGTATATAGTCTTAAATCTGTTGGTTTTAAAAGGGGGGTAAATAGTTCCTCTAATTCCATAGCGCGAGCCTTGTCTTTTACGTATATTAGAACCTTGGGATTGTCACCCGTAGCCTTAGTTTTTAGTTTCTGAATAACACTCATCAATATTGCCGTTGTTTTTCCTTTGTTTTTTGGTGCAATAACCAGTAAGTTTGCCCCACTTTTAAAAATGGGAATAACTTTTTTTTGTAGAGGAGTTAATTCGTTTATACCTCGATTGTTTAACGATTGTTCAAGTATTGGATTTATTTTTTTAAATAGCATTTTTTAGAATTTCATTTTATAGATAAAAGAGTTTTATCCAGCTTAAATTAAATACAAACACCTACGATACAGATATCGTCAATTTGGTCTTTATCGTTTTGCCAACTAGAAAGTGTTTCGTCTAAAATATTCTTTTGTTCTTCGCTACTCAGTTTATGAATTGAAAGTAACAAAGGCTTAAAACGTTTGCTCATAAATTTTTTATATCGTAGTCCTCCAAATTGATCAACATATCCATCAGAAAAGAGATAAATAGCATCTTCTTTGTGTAGTTGTATTTCGATTTTATTAAATGGTTTAGGTTCGTGTATAAAACCTATTGGTTGTTTGTCTGGTCTAAAGTCAGCCAGAATATAGCCATCATTATTTTCTGTAATCTTACAATTTACAAAATTTTTCCCGATTCTATTTTTTTTACGAATGATATACAATGGATTGTTTGCTCCCGACCATTGAAGTTGTTTGGTATGAATATCTATTCTAACCAAGCTTATATCCATACCTTCTTTCATCATCATTCCTTTATCTTGGTGAGAAAGTTCATTAATCATTTTTTCGCGAAGTTCATCTAAGAGTTTGTTTGTGTCTATATTTGGTCTTTGAATCATTATCTGATCCATAAAAGCAATTCCTAACATGCTTAGCATAGCTCCGGGAACTCCGTGTCCCGTACAATCTGCAACAGCAATATAAATATATTTATCCGTTTTATGTCCCCAGTAGAAATCGCCACTTACAATATCACGAGGTTTATCAAAAATAAATGTTTTGGAAAAGTATTTTTCCCATTCTTCGTACTCATCTTTTAAAATAAATGCTCGTTGTATTTTCTTAGCATATTGAATACTATCATCAATTTCTTTGTTTTTAACTTCCAAAGTTAATTTCTGATGGTTGATTTCTTCATTTGTTTTTTCCAATTCTTTGTTCTTGTGCTCTACCAAGCGATTAACTTTTGAGAGTTCTATAGTTCTTCTTTTTACTTTTGTTTCCAGTATTCTATTTTGTTTGTTTTTGGTAGCACTAACCACATAAATAATTAAAAAGAACAAGCCGAGTATAACTAAAGAAGAAAGTATAAAAGCTGTAGGTGTTTTCCAAAAAGGCTTTGCGATATGGATTTTAATATTAATCTCTTTCTCATTGCATGAGTTTTCCAAACAAACTTTTAGTCTAAATACATAGTCCCCATCAATAACGGATTGATACTTTGCCGACAGTTTTTCATATGATACAGCATTCCATTTTTTGTCAAAACCGTCTAGTTTATATTGATAAGAAATTTCTTTAGGGCTAGTAAGGTTTATAGCTTGGTAACGGAATTCTAATTGATAATCTGAAAAAGGTAAAGTAATTTCATTTTGATTTAAGACTAAAGTATCATTTATAATTACACCTTTAAAAGTAATGGAGGGTATTTGTTTTTCATTGACTAAGTTTTCTGTGTTTAATTTTACTAGCCCGCTTTCTGTCCCAATCCAAAGGGTATTATCGGCAGAAAGTTGGTATGCAGTTGGGTTAATTCCTTTTAATAAAGGATTATCTTCTTGTTGATATTGGGTAAACTCCTTTGCCTTCTCATTAAATTTAGTCAATCCATATTTATGCCCTAGCCATATTTGATGATTTATGTCTTCAACTACAAAATAAACGTAGTCTGATAATATTTCACAATTTCCTCTATAGTAATGTGTAAATGTATCTTTTTTCAATACAAAAATACCATCTCCCATTGTAGAGAAAATAATTTCTTTATCTTTTGTTTCAAATATTTGTGATAACTCATAGCTGTCGAAACCTTCAATATCTTTATACAGCGTAAATTCACCATCATAGTAGGAATATATTGGACAAACGGGAGAGTCAAACCAAAATCGACCTTTTGAGTCAATAAAAATATATTCGATAACATTATGAACTAATCCTTGATTTGTGCCAAGGTGAATTTCTTTGCCGTTACTAAAGTCATGTGTGAAAAGCCCGTTATTGGTTCCAACATAGAGCTTATTATCGTGAATTTCAATACAGTTAACAGTTTGTGGTTGTATCTGTAGTGTTTTAAAATGAAACGGTATTATTTTACCGTTTTTCATATAAAATAAACCATTGTTATCTGTTCCAATCCAAAGAGTTTCGTCAAAAGTATAAATGGATTTTACTCTGTCATCTATAAAAGAAGTCGAAGCGTTAAAGTTGGTAATATCATTAAAATCAATAATAGAAAAACCTTTATCCGTTCCTATGGCTAATTTCCCTTTGTAAATTGTTACGCAAAGAATATTCTCGTCAGCCAGTCCCGTTGTTTTGTCATACCATAATGTTCGTTTGTTTGTGAACAATGATATTCCGTTTCCGTAATATCCAATCCAAAGATTTTCATCTTTATCAAGGTAAACGCTTTGCAGGTTATTACTTCTTAGCCCGTTCTCTTTTTTAAAGTTGGTGTAACTATATGCTTGCAAGCGTTGGTCGATAAAGTTTAATTCATAAAGACCTTCTCCTAAGGTTGTGAGTACTATTTTTTCTTTACCAAATTCCATATCGGTAACTTTAGCTGTTAGCCAAAGTTTTGTTAAAGGGATTGAGTTGATTTTTCTTAGTCTGTCTGTATATTGATAGATATTTAATTCATTATTTACTATAAACGCAAAGGTGTTGGTTACCGTGTTTTCCTTAATGATTTTAATGTAAGCGTACTCTGTTCCCTCGATTGCTTGGTATTGATTATTTTTATCCAGATAATAAATTCCATTATCAGTCAGGTAAACACTTTTATTGTTGGCAAGAATTACCTCTTTTCGTACTCCTAAAGCAGTTAATTCATTAAGAGAGAAATCAAAATCGTTAGTTTCTAAATTATAACGACCGATTTTAGATTCGGAAGTAATGATTTTTATACCTAATGAATCTTCTGTGATAGATAATACCGAAGGAATGTCAAAATATTGACTGTTATATCCTTCAAAAGTTTCTATTAATCTGCTTACTCCTTTATTGTAATAGGCTACCCAAATTTGATTTTTGTTATCAATATAAATATGAGAAATAAAGTTTTCTTTCAAGTAATTATATTTGTTAATTAAATGAAATTTAATTCCATCATATTTGAGCAAGCCTTTTGAACCTGCAATATATAAAGCACCACTTGAATCTTGTTGAAAGTCGTATATGTATTTTGCTTGTACCTCATCTGGGTCAAAATTTTGAAAATTAAACTTTTGCCCCCATAAAAATGTGGAAATAAATAGCGATATGAGAAGCAGGATTTTTTGCACAGGCGAGACTAATCAAATTTATAGTTAACGTCTATTTTATACTTATACTTTGGAACACCTCCTATTGGGGTCGAGAAAAAAGGAACGGCTTCATCATATTGATTCAGAAAGTAAATTGTCATATCGTTGTAAGCATCTGTTTTTTTGATGAGCTGAAAATCAACGCTGGT
The DNA here is from genome assembly GCA_026993705.1 of Flavobacteriales bacterium. Taxonomy (GTDB): domain Bacteria; phylum Bacteroidota; class Bacteroidia; order Flavobacteriales_D; family Parvicellaceae; genus S010-51. The sequence goes on along the minus strand of JALWSJ010000064.1, from coordinate 8,595 downwards.
ATTTTTTTCGCCTTCATCAATTTTATGGATACTATACGCCCATTCACCATCGCCACTTTCTTTTGCGTAATGTAATTTTTTTGTTACCGAGGTTAGTCGCATATCCACATCGTGGTCAGCGTCAAAATTAAATTGAGCAATGCTTACGACATCTTTATTTATAAAAGGATACACATGAGCCGTTTGTTTTACTCCAGGTTTTAGTCTAAAACACATTTCGTAAGTAAATACATTCCCTCCTTCTACGGGAATGTTTGCATCAGATTTATAGCTTAAAGCATAGCGGTAAGCGTTTCCGTCGTTACCGGATAAACCTTTACAAATTACCTTAAAAATATAACCTTTCATTTCTTCTGAGTATTCTCCTTCTTTGGGGTTAATGGGACCAAAACTGTACCATTCATTGTCAAAAGAACTTTCGTTTGAGAATCTTCTTCGGTCTATAATTCTCCCCTTATCGTATCCTTTTACAGGATTAATCATACGGGCTTCTTTTTGAGAATAAGCTCCTTGTCCACCATAGATAGTGAATAGCGTTTGTGTATCAAAAGCTCCGTTTTTTGTATCGAACTCACCACCTGTATTCGGGTCGAAAACACGGATGTAAATGGGACGTGTTTCTGTTTGTGGAACAACAAAAAAATAGATTTGCACATGGTCATCATCTCCCCAACTAGGTGTACTCCCTTGTCCGAAGGTCAATAAAAAATCAATGTTTTCATATTTAGACGGAACAACCTGTCCAAATGCAAAAGCTGAAAATAAAATAAATATAGATAGTATTAAAGTCTTCATTTTTTTTGTTTTAATAATTGAAATTCAACTCTACGATTCAGTTGTCTTCCTTTGGGATTATCTTTTCCGTCCGGGGTTGTGTTCGGTGCAACGGGATTACTTTCTCCAAAATTTTGAACTTCTACTATTCTTTCTTTGTTTACACCATGGTTTAATAGATATTTCATTACAGAAGCAGAACGTTTTTCCGATAACCATTTATTGTATTTATCCGATCCCATAGCATCCGTATAACCTTTAACAATAATGTAGGCGTTTCTGTGTTGAGAAAGTTTATAAATATTACTATCTAAAATTAATTTTGCTTTTTGTGTTAAGTAATATTTATCAAATTTAAAATAAACAGGGTTTAAGTGAAATCCTAATCCTGCTGTTAACATAGAATCTATAGTTGCGTCAGATAAAAGTTGTTCATTTATTGAATCTAGCTTACTTTCGGCATGTTTCATTGCTTTTTGAAAATCTTTCGACGATAGAATTCGGATGGAATCCTTTTGACAATAGGTCTCATAAATGTCTGTACTACCGTCAAACATTACTACTTGAATATCTATATTGTGCCAACCTTCGGTGTCGAAAGTATAGTCAACTACGGAGGTGTCAATATTTTCCAATTCTTTGTTGTCAATTTTCCAAAAACAATCTTTTAATTCTTTCCCTTTCAATTGTGTTACCGAAGCATCTAGTTTTTGAGAGTTATTTACTTCTCCAATGCTATCCATTTTTACTCCAACAAAATCTACCCCTTCTATATTGATGTCTTCAATTTCTTCTTTTGATTCTATTTTTCCACTTTCTTTATCGATTACATCTAAAGAAACTTTATAGGAACCTGGATATTTGAATGTGTGGGAAACAACAGTTCCGTATTTGTATTTGCCATCTTCAAAATTCCATTTATAGTCTAATCCAACGCTGTTAGGGTCAATGCTCTTTGTGATATCAAAAGTAACGGTGAAATCTTGATTTTTATAGGGAGTACAATCGAATGTTGGTTTTGTGTAATCTTGCAGGTAGTAAATATCCATTGCTCCATTACCGCCAAAGCGATTAGAAGAAAGGTAACCTTCATTTCCTTTTTTGTTAATCGATAAATAAATATCATCTCCGGCCGAGTTGATAGGAAACCCTAAGTTTATAGGAATACTCCATTCTCCATTTACTTTTTGGGATTTAAAAATATCGTATGAGCCAAATCCTTGATGACCTCTTGAGGAGAAATAAAGCGTATTGCCATCTTCGCTCAAAAAAGGACTGTCTTCATCTTTTGTGGTGTTTATTTTATCTGAAAGAAGTACAGCATCTGACCAAATTCCTTTGTCGTCCATTTTACTTTCATATAAGTCCAGTCCTCCTTTTCCTTTTTCTTTGTCTCTTGCACTAAAGATAAATGTTTTCCCGTCTTTTGAGAATACTCCATGAGGCTGATATTCTGAAAAGTTAATTTTTTCATCCATTAATTTTGGTGTAGAAAAAACGCTGTCTTGAATAGTAGAAATCCACAGTTTGTTTTTTCTGTAAAGGATAATTGTGTCTTCTCCAAAACTTTTGCTTACGAAGGCATTGTGTTTTTTCTTGAGTTCTTTTATTTGATTGTGTGTAAGTTTATTTCCGTGCGTACTTGTATCTAGGTTAAAGAAATACTCATTTTCATAGTATTTATAATCGCTGTATTCCTTTTCTTTTTTTTCATCCTTGTATCTCGTTGTATATAAAAGTGTGTTATAAGTATTTAAGTAAATGGAAGCGTATTCGCTCATGCGAGTATTTACTTTTCCTCCCATATTTTTTACTAAAATAGACTTTTGTTTTTGTTCTTTACGGGTGGTTATGGCATATTGACATTGCTTTATGCGATTGTTAATATTTGCCTTTAGTAATTCAGCAAAAGCATTGTTATCCAGTCCGTTTTCTTTAAAGAATGTGTAATATTCGATAGCTTTAGGATATTTTTCCTGTAAGTGTAAACATTTGGCGTAATCCATATACGATTCGTAAATCGTATCTTTTGTTGGGTGTGTAATTGCATGATTAAGATAGATACTTGCACTATCGTATAGATTGTAACGATCTAAATATATTCTACCTAATTCATAGTTAGCCTTGTAGTTATCTTCGTCTATTGACAAGACCTTTTTGAAATGTATTATTGCTTTATCAAAATTACCATTGATGTACTGTTTTTGAGCTTTTCTAAGCATTCTTTTTGGTGCTTTATTTTGTGCAAAAACAGCTGTAAATATAAATACACTCGCTATTAATAAAGTGATTTTTAAACGCATCTCCTTGACCTTTTCCTATTTTATGATTTGTTTAATTTTTAAACAATTCCATTTTGTTAATTTTTTCTCTGATCTTGTTTAATCTTCACTGCCGAATTACGAGATGAATGTATTTTTCGTTCTGCGTAATTTTACAAGTTGATTTTAAACAAGTATCTTTCTATATACAAGTTTAGCTTGTATCAATTTGCAAATATATAAAAGAACCATACTTAGTTGTGTGTTATTAACAATTATATAAGGTTTTAAACCGATGTTTGTCGCTTTTGAACCTGTTTGGGAATCTTTTTGTTTGAATTAAGGCTTTGGAATAATACCATTTCAATGTTTAAATGGTGAGGATATGCAAAAGAATTTTTCAAGGTTTAAGAAACCAATAATTCACTTTCTATCCTTCAATTTCACTCGCGTTAGGGATAGGAGCGACATCCTTTTGGGTTGTTGCATATATGCAACCCAAAAGATATAGCGGATAGCCCGACCCCAATTTATCAAACAAACGTTTCGCGAGAGCGATATGTTTGTTTGGTAAATTGGGGGAACGCCCAAAGATTAATCTATTTTAAAGGTTAGATGAGTTACCATTGCGTGCCTTTCGAAGGATAGAAGCCAATAGTGTAATAGGTCATAATCATCGATGTCGCGGTGGAATAAAGGACCGTCAACACCGAAGAAATGGCTGTCTATCCACTTGCCTTTGTTGTCTAAGATAAAGGCGTAATATGGGTTGTCGGATGACGAGTTTTGTTGTGCGTAATCTGCTTTTTCGTAAAAGGCGTGGTTTCCGATACCCATTGGCATTTTATAACCTTTGTTGTAATCTTCTACTTTCAGTTGGGGAATTAACTCAGGTTTTACGCCTCCGATGACGACGCGAGTAAGGATGGAACTGTCTTGATTGCTTGCAAAGGTAGCATCAAATTCTAAGCATTTGTCGTGTTTGGCATTGTGAGAGGTTACTTTTCTGACAATTACTTTTTTGGGGATTCCTAATTTGCTTAAAGTGGTTGCTCGAGGGTCTGAAGTGGAGTAGTATCCCGGATATAAAAACGTTGCGAATTTTGTGCTATCGGTTAGAAAATCGTTGATTGTTTTTGGGTTTTTCGGGTAAACTATGTTTTTGAATTTAGATTTTCTTGCTCCGGTGAGTGGATAGAACTCATTGTTGTGGTTTTCAAAATTTACTTTCCATGATGAATCTACGTCTCTTAATAGGCTTAAATCGATGTGTTTGCTTTCGGGCTCAGTATAATCTTCCAGGTATTTTTTGTATTCTTCGAAGGTGAGTTTTCCTTTATTTACTTCGTTGAACAATTCACGGTATAATTCTCTTGGAAAATCGAACCAACCATGGTATAGAGCTTTGACTTTATCACCCTCTTTTCCGTAGGTAATAATTTCCCACAGGTAGCTGTTCAGGCAATTTCTAGCTAAATCAACTCGTACGGTTTTATTACCTTCTGGTGTGTGTTTGGAGATGTAAAATTCTCCTTGTGTAAATTTTACTTGTTGGCGATTCCATTCGGCATTGATGATGCCAATTTTCTTTAGGTAATCGTCCTTTATGTAGTTGGGTATTGTCGGTATCCATTCCAATAATTTTATGCTGTCTAATATAATGGTGTCGGAGTTTTTATTTGACGGGTAGAAGGTTACCTTAAAATAGAGAGAATCCAAACGGTTGATTTCCACTTCATGGTGTGCGTATTTATCCCAGTCGCTACATCTGTTTTCGATATCGTTGTTATCGGGGTACTCTTCATCTGTCATTTCTTTTACCTTAGAAATGTTCTTTTTTTCAGCGGGCTTTTGTGAGGTGTTATTTGATTCTGAAGAAGAACAGGAAAAAAGAACTATTCCCGATAGTATTATAAGTATTGTTTTGTTTATCATTTTTTTATTTTCTAAAGTTCCAATTGATTCCGATTTTATATGCTCTGTCTTCAAGAGGTTGATGTAAAGCTCCAAAGTAAGTATTTTCCTTTGATAATCCTGAATTTAGATGCATAACGGCAAAAAACAGGCGTACACTTTTTATTCTTGCATTAAAGAAAAAACTAACAAAGGGATAGTTTCCCGTTGTCATTCCTGGGGTAAGGTAAAAGGCATTGAGAGTAGGAGCAAAGCCCTTTAATGGGGTTGTGTTGTAATAGGTTACTTTTATTCCGGTGTAATAACTCAAGGCTTTATTAAAAAGTTCTGCAGTGTAGGCTATTTTTAGTGTGGCTAAAAAGTCGGGTAATTGAAAAATATCTTTTCCTCCTGTGTATTGATAAACAGCTTTTGGTAGGATTCTCCATCTTTTAAGTTTAAATGTTTTTGATACTTCCGTTTGTATAATTTGACTGTATCCGTTGTATTGAATAGGGGTTTGCTTGTAATCAAAATAAATGGGTTTATAGATGTCGGTGTATGCTAATTTGAGATGTACACCCCAAATGTTTTTTTTACTCCCTGCTTCTACGTGTAAAGTCCTGGTTGGTGTAAAATTATTTTGCCATTGATTGTGATTTCCATTGTATTGTTGTAAATCTATAGAAGGAGAAATAAAGGCATGCACCGAAGAAAAGTAAATGCTGTTTTTAGGTGTTAAAGAAAAGGTCGCGTTTAATTTTTCTTGAAAATTATTTTTTCGGATACCGTTTAGAAAGAAAGTTGAATAATAAGATAGTTGGTATTTTGATGATACTATTTTTATGTTTGTTCCGGCGGAGAAATATCCGGAATAAGTGTAGTTTTGAGTGTTATGAAAATCTACATAATCAGAGCGAGTAAAAGGAGTAAACAACAATATGTTTTGCCCTTTGGTTTTACTAAACGTATAACTTAGTTCTTGTTGTATGGATTGGTAATATGTAGAATCCTTTGTAACACTACTGTCTTTATATATATTGGGATAAAAATCTTGGTTCAAAAGAGTGTCGTAATACTTTGTTTTAGCGGTTCTGAATCTTGTAGTAACCCTGACAAATTGTTCTATTCCGTTACCTAAAGAATCCAAAGAAGATTGAATTTTAAATCTTTGTTTGAGCAAAAGTTGATGATGTACCTCTGCACGATAGGCATTGTCTAATTGAACTTGAAGCGTTTTTCTATTGGAGAAGATAGAAGTATCTAGCATAAACAGCGTGTCATCTTTTAAACCGCCGTTCATCTGACTGCTGTTGTGTATTCGATTAGCAAAAAAAGAAATATTGTACCGTTCTTTTTTGCTTTTCCACCAAATATTAGCTGAAAGATTATCGTTGTTTACTTTTTGACGATTATAGCTTCCTGTTGAGTTTATTTTGGTATAGCCTAAAGAAAAATTTCCGCGAGGAGAAAAATTTTGTGTGTGCAACAATTCAAAGAACTGTTCTTGCCTTGCTCCTTGCACATATTTTAGGGAGGTAAATGGCTCGGAAACATTGTATTCCCGCTGATGTAGAGCTGTATCTCCCTTCATCAAAAAAGAATAGCGATATTTTAATTGATTATCAATGTTAAATACCAAGGGGTAAAAAGGCAATCCGTTGTTACCCAACCAAAGGTATTCGTTATTTACTCTGTAATTATGAAAATTCTCTAAAGAAAAAGTGTCGATAGGTAAGGTCTTCCCTTCTTCGGTATAATAAAAACGCATATTTTCTTCTTGCGAAACGATGGTTTGCAAGAAGAAAATACTCATTATGTAAAAAATCGCTTTCAACCGATTAAGCCTCAGTAGTAGGAGTACCAAAATTCATAGGAAAAGTTTGTTGCGGGTTGTCTTCTCTGATAACTCCGTTAACACTTTCGTATTTTGCGATGTTATCGGCAACCGCACGCATTAATTTTTTAGCGTGTTCAGGGGTCATAATAATTCTTGACTTTACTTTAGCTTTGGGAACCCCCGGCATAATCTGAATAAAATCCAATACAAACTCAGATGATGAATGTGTAATAATAGCTAGGTTAGAATAGGTTCCACTTGCTGTTTCTTCGGTTAGTTCAATGTTTAATTGATTTTGTTGTTCTTGACTCATGTTTTAGTATATTAAATGATTAATAGGAGTGCTGTTCTACCAACACTATTAGCAAAAATACATAAAGAAGTGGTTTCGGCTTTAATAAAAAGTTAAAAATTAGCTCTTTTATTTTCCTGCTCCCTTTAACACAATAAGAACCGTGTAAATCATGATTTTAAAATCCAACGCCAAAGAACGATTTTCGATGTAGAGAATATCATATTTCAGTCGCTCTATCATTTGGTCAACATTTTCGGCATAGCCGTATTTTACTTGCCCCCAAGAAGTGATTCCCGGTTTTACCTTTTGCAAGTGTTTGTAATGAGGTGCTTTTTTCATAATCTGTTCAATAAAGAACTGTCGTTCGGGGCGAGGTCCTACCAACGACATATCTCCCTTTAGTACATTATAGAACTGTGGTATTTCATCTAAACGCGTTTTTCGCATAAAGCGACCTATTTTTGTAATTCGGCTATCATTAGAACTCGAAAGTTGAGGCCCGTTTTTTTCGGCATCGCTGACCATCGAACGAAATTTATAAATCATAAAAGGTTTCCCTTTTAGTCCTATTCTTTCCTGTTTAAAAAACACATCTCCGCGAGAGGTTGTTTTTACGATGATTGCCAAAACAAGAAAAACAGGAGATAATAACAATAGAGCAACAGTAGAAACCACAACATCAATCAAGCGTTTGGCATTTTGTTGCCAAACCGACATTACCTGAGCATTCACTTCGATAAGCGGAGTACCGAAAATGGAAGACATTTTTACGGAACCAATCAAAATATCATACATATCAGGGATTACTTTTATCAAAACATCATATTCGCTAAGGTCGTTGATGATTCGTTTCAGGTTTTCGTGTTCCGAAGATTCTATGGCAATGATAATTTCTTCTATATTTTCTTTCTCGATTACTTTGGGCAGGTTGGCATATTTCCCAAAATAAGTGATAGGTGTTTTGAGTAAAGCTCTATCAACTCCGTTCGTACTTAAAAAACCTTTAAACAAAAAACCGGGATTATTTTTCAGGTTTTTAATCTCGTTGTAAATCGCTAACGCTTTTTCGTTTCCTCCGATAATTAAAGTGTTAAATCCAACCTCTCCACGATGCACTTTATTTACAATAGACGTTGTAAGTATCAAACGAGGAACAACAGTAAATGTGAATTGAAACCCAAACAAAGCCATCAACAAAATATAATAATCCTTATACCCGTTAATTTGGTCGTCAAGCAATAAGATAAAAAACAAAGCCAAACAACCGATGGCGGTAACCAATAGAGTTTGCCCAAATTCCTTTAGGCGATATTTCCTGAAAACATTTCTGTAACTCCCCACCAAGACATACAAAATCATCCAGTAGAGCGGAACAAAAAATAATCCGTAATAGAAATTATCGTCCGCCAAAAACACTGATTTTTCAACGATAACTTTCCGAAAAAAGAAAAAGGCAACCCAAGACAAAACAGCCGTCAATAAATCGAAGAAAATAAATAAGATTTGTATTTTTCTTTTGTCTGTCATTTCAC
>JALWSJ010000063.1 GCA_026993705.1 Flavobacteriales bacterium | reverse complement strand
GGATTACAATGCTGTTGAGGCTTGTAAATTCGGACTACTTCTTAAACTGCTTGAAAATGAGGATAATTCAACCATTTCAACACCAGCACTTCCAAACCTTAAAAACATACACTTTGGAAATAGTTTAATTGACAGCTCAATAGCACCTAAAAAGAATCAAGACGAGATTAATCCTTTTGATTTTGGGAAAACAAAGTTTGATGTGATAATAGGTAATCCACCTTATATGGCAACTGAGCATATCAAACAACTTTTGCCCAATGAAAAGGCTGTATACGAAAAACACTACTTAACAGCATATAAACAATATGATAAGTATTTTCTATTCATAGAAAGAAGTCTAAGCTTATTAAATAAAAATGGATATCTCGGTTATATTATTCCAAGTAAGTTTACCAAAGTTGGTGCAGGAAAAAAATTAAGAGAACTTCTTTCTAAGAAAAAAGTGCTTAAGAAAATTATTTCATTTGGAGCAAATCAAGTTTTTCAAGCTAAAACGACATATACAAGTATCTTAATTCTTTCAAAAAATGAAAATGCCAGCTTTTCAAATACTGAAATAAAAAATCTAAATGAGTGGAAAATTAGAGATTGCGAAAATATAATATCAGAAGAAGTTAAGACTGCTAAACTTTCATCTGATCTTTGGTTTTTAATACCGCCCTACTTAAGGGAAACATATAATAGCATTCTTAAACAGAGTGAAAATTTAGAAGATGTTATAGGAAAAGATTACATAAACAATGGTATTCAAACTAGTGCAAATGATGTGCTAATTTTAACCCCATCGAAAGAAGATGACAAATTTATTTACTTTGAAAAAAAGAATATTTCATACAAAATAGAAAAAGGAATAGCCAAACCATACTATAAAACGGTTAGAAAAAAGAATGGGATAAAGCTGAACACTTATAGAACGTTAATTCCAAATGCGAAAGTCATCTTCCCTTACAGAATTATTCAGGGTAAAGCTGTTTTCATTCCAATTAACGAATTAAAAAAGGGCTTTCCTTTTGCCTATGAATACCTTCTCGCTCATAAAAAAAGGTTAACAGAAAGAGATATACAACCAGTCCCAAAAACAAATAACGAATGGTATCGATTAGGTAGAAGTCAATATTTAGAGCTTGGGACGATCAAAGAAAAAATCATAATTGGTGTAATGTCATCAGGAGAAAAGTATCCAATTGATTTTTCAAAAACACTTCATACAGCTGGAGGAACAGCAGGCTATTGTAGTATTTATCTTTCTGAGAATTCAGAGTATTCTATTTATTTCATTCAAGCAGTTTTAAATTCTCGTTATGTTGAATGGTTAATCCATTTAAGAGGAGAAGTTTTTAGAGGCGGATATATTTCTAGAGGTACCAAAGTACTTAGGAAAATACCTATTCGAACCATCGACTTTAAAAATAAGTCAGACAAAACTGTTCACGATAAAATAGTGTCTCTTCAAAAAGAGCTGATAGCAATTCAAGGTAAAATTGACACCAATATCGGAAATGCTCGAAAACTAGTTCCTCTAAACCGTCAATTCATTAATAAAAAAATAGAAATGAATGAGACATTGAAAGTATTATATAATCTAGGAGAAAGCGATAGTCTTGTCCCTACAATTTCAGAATTATATGCAATTAATTAAAAATACATCTAAGGAAAAATTAAGGGGTGGTTTTTACACTCCTGAACCAATTGCATCATTTATTTTAAAATGGGCTTTTAATGGCAATAAAGAATTAGATATTCTTGAACCAAGTTGTGGTGATGGTGTGTTTTTAGAAGAGATTCAAAAAGGAAATTATGAATATAATTCTGTTACTGCGATTGAATTTGATGAAATTGAAGCTGTCAAATCAAAAAAAATAAAGTTATCTTTCCTAAAAGGGGTAAAAATATTCCCGAAGATTTATTAATGACTATGCTAGGCAATATGAACATAGATGCAAATTGGTTTTTTACAGAAGGACTAAATGCTCCTGTAAGATTTTTAGATGATACTCTCCATTTGGAGCATGATACATCCAACATAAAAAATGAAATCACCATACCAGTATATAATGATTTAAAACAATTA
>JALWSJ010000062.1 GCA_026993705.1 Flavobacteriales bacterium | reverse complement strand
ATCTTCTATAGAATTCACTTCTTCCTCGGTAATCATTATCAACTCTACCATTAGTGGAAATACGGCTAATACCAATGGTGGAGGGGTGTATTCTTCTCTTCTTTATCCTAATTTCTCTGTGATAGTTACCAACTCTACTATTAGCGGAAATACGGCTAATAGTAACGGTGGAGGGGTGTACACTTCTACAAGTTTTGGTACTTCTTCGGTAATCATTACCAATTCTACTATTAGCGGTAATACGGCTAATAATGGTGGAGGGGTGTTTTCTTCTTCTTCTATTTCCTCTACTATAAGCACGACAAGCAGTATAGTTGCATTAAATACAGGGGGCAATTTTAATCAAGGTATATCATCCGGAGGTTACAATATATTTGATGACGCACCAAGTGGTACTGTAAGTACCGACCAAACCAACATAACAAGTGCAGAACTAAACTTACAACCTTTAGCATACAATGGAGGTTCAACGCAAACAATGTTGCCGGGCACCGGGTCTGTTGCCTTCAATGCCGGAAATCCTACAGATATGACAGATGCCCAAAATAGTCCGGTTATAGATGGTCGCAGGGAAGTAGGAGCCGCAGAGAGTTGTGCTACTTCAAGCACAACAACTCAAACGATATGTTCATTACCTTTTTCATATACTTGGTCAGCCGGTGATGGTAACACTTACACCTCAGACACAACGGTTTATCATATCTTATCAATTCCAAATTCACACGGATGTGATAGTGTTTTAATTTTAAAAATAAATAACAACATAACTTATGGAGATACTATTGCAGAAGTTTGTAATGAATTTACTTGGTATGGCACTACCTATACTCAATCAGATACTGTCCAACATATCTTCTCTAATGCAAATTCACAAGGTTGTGATAGTGTTGTTACTTTGTATTTGACCGTAAAACAAAGCTCTATTATAGACCAATCCATAACCCCAACCGATACAGCATTATGTCAAGGAAATACGGGAATAATTATTACAACCGCTTCGTCAGAAACAGGGGTAGATTATTATTTAAAAGACAATACCAATGACACCATTGTGGACGGTCCTATTGCCGGAACAGGGAGCGGATTGAGCTTCAACACAGGCGCATTGTCCAACAGTATGACGTATAATGTGTATGCTGAGAGCACATATAACGATTATGCCTTAGATTTTGACGGAACAGATGATTATGTAGATATTAACGGCATCAACATAGCCGGTTCCTCCTTTACCGTTGAGGCATGGGCAAAAAGGAAATCATCCAATTCATATGACTATATTTTGGGGCAAGGAACACCCGGTAACGATAATGCACTCCATTTCGGATTTAGAAATGACAGCAGATTTACCTTTGCTTTTTGGTTTGATGATGCGAATACAACGGCTACTTACACGGATACCTTGTGGCACCATTGGGCAGGAACGTATGATGCATCTACAAATACACAAAAAATATATAGAGATGGAATATTAGTTGCAACAAATAACACTTCAAACAGCTTTGGAGGTACAGGAGTTCTTAGAATTGGAGACACCCCTTGGGGAGGTAGTGCTTTCAACGGCTCAATAGATGAAGTTAGAATATGGAATGTTGCAAGAACAGCAAGTGAAATTGCGTCCAATATGAATACTTGTTTAACGGGAAATGAAGCTAATTTAGTTGCTTTGTATAATTTTGATGATGGAACGGGAAACACATTAACCGATTTATCTCCCAATGGTTTTGATGGGACATTGACCAACATGAACCCTTCTACCGACTGGGTTACGGGAGTTGGAAATTGTACATCTTGTCCGAAAGAGATGAGCCAAACAGTAAGTGTAACGGTGAATCAACCTACCACAAGCACCATATCCCCGACAGCTTGCGACAGCTACACTTCTCCAAGCGGTAACTACACATGGGCAACCACCGGCATATATATGGACACTATTCCAAATGCAGCCGGATGTGACAGTGTGATTACAATAAACTTAACTATTGATACGGCAGATGTATCTGTAACCAACAATGACCCAATATTAACAGCTAATGCGGTTAATGCTACTTACCAATGGGTAGAATGCCCTAGCATGACTCCGT
>JALWSJ010000061.1 GCA_026993705.1 Flavobacteriales bacterium | reverse complement strand
GTATAAGAGGAAAAGAAGGTATCGACATTGATGCTTTTGTTGACGTTATTCAACGCCTCTCTGCCTTAGTTGAAATTGCACCAGAAATTGTTGAAATGGATATTAATCCGTTACTTGGTTCTCCCAATTATTTAGTAGCGGTTGATACACGTATTAGAGTTGAGAAATAGACATTTTTTTTCATCGTTTAAGAAAACAAAACTCATTTTCTTACCACTCTTTTTACTCGCGTTAGGGATTATTAAGCGACTGTAAAAAACAGTTGAGTTTTTTTGAGCTAACGTAAAAATTTAGGTAATTTCATAATTCATTGATTTTCAATGTTGTACTTTTACGTTAGTTGGAGTATCCCTAACACGAGTAAAATAGACGGTATAAAGCGTTTTTTGCTCCCTTTTCCTTCTTCATAAAAATTTTCCATAGCGGGTGCTATGCAAAATTTTTATTCATCGTCTAAGAAAACAAAAATTCACTTTCAATCCGCCAATTTCACTCGCGTTAGGGATAGAACGGCGTGTTTGAGCTCCTTTTGTGTTGTTGCATATATGCAACACAAAAGAGCGAGTAGTGATAGCCCGACCTTTACGGTCTTAAAAACCGTTTCGTTCACACTACACGGTTTTTAAGGCCGTAAAGGGAACGCCCTAATCTTCATTAATGTAGTGCTTTATATACAATTTCTGCCTTGGATTTTCCTATGATTTCTTCTAAACGCTCCTTAGGTGCTTCTTTTATTCGTTTGAGTGATTTATAGTGTTTTATAAGCTGTTCTTGGGTCTTTTTACCGATGCCTTTTATTTCTAACAGCTCTGTTTTTAATGTTCCTTTTCGCCGTTTACTGCGGTGATGTGTTATCCCGAAACGATGGGCTTCATTTCTTAGGTATTGAATTAGCTTTAGGGACTCGGAGCGTTTGTCGATATAAATAGGTAAGGAATCTCCGGGAAAATAGATTTCTTCCAGACGTTTGGCTATCCCTACTACTGCCACTTTTCCAATCAAATCGAGGGTTTTCAGACTTTTAACTGCCGATGACAACTGTCCCTTGCCTCCATCTACAATAATCAGTTGCGGCAGTGGCTCTTGCTCGTCCAACAGACGTTTGTACCGGCGGTAAATCACCTCTTCCATAGATGCAAAATCATTTGCTCCGACTACGGTTTTAATGTTAAAATGCCGGTAATCTTTTTTGTCCGGTTTGGCGTCTTTGAACACTACGCAAGCTGCTACAGGATTGGTCCCATGAAAATTTGAATTATCGAAACATTCGATATGACGTGGCAATTCGGTCAAGTGCAAATCTTTTTTGACCGTTTCTAAAATTCGTAAGGTGTTTTTCTCTGGGTCGAGGTTTTTCTGCCGTTTGTGTCGTTCCTCTTTAACCGCTTGGGCATTGACGAAAGATAAACGCAACAAATCCTTTTTTGCTCCTTGTTTGGGTACGGTAATTTTAACGTCTTTTAATTGTATCGGCAAGGGTTCGGGCAAAATCAACTCCTGCGTTTTGGAAGCAAAACGTTCACGAATCTCCAATATGCCGTGTGCCAACAGATCCGAATCGGGTTCGTCCATTTTCTTCTTAATTTCCAAAGTATAACTTTGTATAATCGCTCCGTTTATCACCTTTAGATAATTGATAAAAGCCGTATGCACATCGCTATCTATATTAAAAACATCCACATTTTTTATAGATGCACTCACTACGGTAGATTTTGCTTGAAAACACTCTACTCTTTGTATTTTTTCTTTGATTTCTTGGGCTTTTTCGAACTCTAATTTTGTCGCGTGCTTCCGCATCTTTATCCGCAATTGCTCGATTACCGATTTTGTGTTTCCTCGCAATACCTTTTTTACATTTCTCAACCGGTCTTTATATTCCTTATGCGTAACCTCCCCCTGACAACATCCTTTGCAATTTCCTATATAATATTCTACCGAAGTCTTAAATTCTTTCTTGCCGATATTTTCTTCTGTCAACTTATGCGTACAACTACGAATTTCAAAGGTATTTTTAAACAATTCCAACAACGTCTTAACCGTTGTTACCGAATGAAAAGGGCCAAAATACTCTCCCTCTCCTTTTACCACCTGACGCGTGTAAAACAAACGAGGAAAAGGTTCTTTTTTTATACAAATCCATGGATAAGTTTTATCATCTTTGAGCTGTATATTGTACTTTGGTTGATGCTTTTTTATCAAGGTATTCTCCAGCAAAAGTGCATCAGCTTCTGTCTCTACACTTATCGTTTTTATGCTCCTAATCTTCTTAACCAAAATCCTTGTCTTGGCATTGTGCTGACGATTGGAATTAAAATACGAACTAACCCTATTCTTTAAGTTTTTTGCCTTCCCTACATATATAATTACCTCATTTTCATCTAAAAAACGATATACTCCCGGTGTAGATGGAAGCGTCTTTATAGTTTCCGATAAATATTGTGGAATTGACATAGCATAACAAAGGTAAGAATTATTTGGGCGTTCCCCTTTTTTACAAAACAAACATTTCGCTCTCGCTTAACGATTGTTTTGTAAAAAAGGGTCGGGCTATCCACTATATCTTTTGCCCGCCATAAAGGCGAGCGGGCAAAAGGATGCCGTTTCTATCCCTAACGCGGATGAATTTGGAAGTAAGAAACTGAGTTTTAGTTTTCTTAGACGATGAATATTGTTAGCATAATCTTAGTTATAAAAAGACTTAATAAAGAAAAAATACTCTGTAAACTATGTTCAATATTTAACCTAAATTATTCATCTTTATATATCTTAACAACAGGAGGACGATTTGATGTTACAACACCTCTATACATACCTCTTGTATTAAACATCATAATAAAGTTCCCCATATTATCAACAGCTATGTACCCTCCCTTTCCTCCAATTTTGGCTAATTTTTGTAGAGTAAGTTCACCTGCCTTTTTTAATGTTACTTGCTTATACTCAAGTATAGCTGAGATATCTCTTGCTATAGTACCTCTAATAAAATATTCTCCACGACCTGTACAAGACACAGCACATGAAGAATTATCAGCATATGTTCCTGCTCCTATAATTGGTGAATCTCCTATCCTCCCATATTTTTTATTTGTAAGACCTCCTGTTGAAGTTGCTGATGCTAAATTTCCATAAGAATCGAGAGCTACACAACCAACTGTTCCAAACTTCTTGCTTTCTATAAAATCAATATCACCTCTATCACCATTACTATCATGATCTAATTCTATTTTATCTTTTTTTAAGGCTCTTTGATATTGCTTCCACCTTTTTTCACTAAAAAAATAGCTTGAAGGTTCGTATTTAGCTCCTTTACTTATACAATATTCCTGAGCTCTATCCCCATATAAAAATACATGTTTACTACTATCTTTCACAATTCTAGCTCCTTCTATTGGGTTTTTTAAATTAGTAACACCTGCCACAGCTCCACAAGACAAATCACGACCATCCATTATAGAGGCATCCATTTCCTGTATTCCATCATGACTAAAAACAGATCCTTTACCTGCATTAAACAGAGGTGAATCCTCTAGATATTTAACAACAGATTCAACAGCCTCAATAGCCAGTCCTCCATTCTTTAAAATGTTTTCTCCTTTTTTTAAAGCCTCTTCAATAGTCCCTCTATATTCTAATTCTTTTTCGGGAGTCATTCTATTCCTTTTTAAAGTACCTGCACCTCCATGAATAAGTAATGTATAATTCATCTCTGTATTATCTTTTGTTTTATTTATTACACAAGATTGTATCATGAAAATAACCAACAGACATATTGATAAATTATAATTTAATTGTTTCATCGATAATATTTTCTTTAAATGGTAAATCTATTACAACAATAGTTCTGCCCTTCTCCTTTAGGTCTACTAAAGATTTCTTTAAATTACAATAAAATGAATATGCTTTTAGGTGCTGCATACCATCTATAATGATTATTTTTTTATTGGTTGTAAAAGCTCTTATAAAAAAAATTAACCACCGTTGACTTTCAGAAAGATTTAAAGCATTCTCTATCAATTTTGTATTCAAATCGATTCGCTCATGAATTTCCACTCCTTCTTGTAATAAATTCAATAATGCGTCAGCTCTTTGTAAACGTCTGTTATTTCGGCTATATAAAACAGCTTCCGAAACATTTCGTCCATAAATAGGCAATATAGGAGATACAACTGCAATATACCGCCTATAATCCTTAATATTTACCTCTTGAATATCCTGCCCATCAAACATGATTTCCCCATGATATGATACTTCTATTCCTAAAAACAACCTAATTAACAGGCTTTTTCTTTCGTTTTTTATAAAATCCAAAGATAACAAATAAATCTTATTAGGTTGTAATACAAAACTAATCTTATCTAGCAATAAATCGTTATTTTCGTTTTTTATACAAACTGAATTAAACTCAAGTATTCCTTTTTTATAGGAGATTAACTTATCTTTCTCCAATCCCTTTTCAATAGGCAATTCTAGAACTGTAATCAATTTATCAAATGATAATCCTCCTGTCTTCCATTTTGAACTAACTCTAAACGTCCTTCGTACCACTGGCAAAACAGTAACAAATAATAAAATAAACGCTAATAATTGATTCTCTTTTAATGAATGTAAACTCCCGTTTTCTTTAAGAACATAAATAGCAAACAAAACAATACTTAATGTGATATACAAAAACCCTGGTATTAATACCAATAATAAATTATTTATTAATTGGTATTTTTTACTTAATTCATACACCTTTTTCGAACGACTATTAAATCTTTTTTTACTTATGGTATATCTATTAAAAGCTTTAATGGTTAATATCCCTAACAAATTCTTATTAACATAAGAAAGAAGTCCTGATTTTCTATTCCTTAATTTAAGAGAATATTTATACAAATATCCATTCAAAAAATACACAATAGCTAATGTACAAATGGCTCCAATTAGAAGAACAAAACTAATTAATGGACTTATCCATAACATTATAAAAAATGTTAGAAAAAGCAAAAAAACATCTATACAAAAACGGATAACACCAACAGTAATAAAACTTTTAATACTGTTCAAATCCCCACTATAACGCAATAAGTATTTTCCGATTCCATACTCATCATAGACACTTTGTTTTATATCAATTTGATGAGAAAACAACAATTCTCTCAAATTTTTCGTAAATTTTTCTCCAATTATAGAAGTATAATACCGTTGAAAAAAACTCATTATTATTCTAAGAAGAACCAAAAAAATAAAGAATACAAGAAAATGAGGTAAAGTATCTGTCCATCTGTTTGGTAAAAAATCAAGAATCACCGCTCTTTTGCTACTATAACCAAATAATAAATCATAATATTTACCTATACTTATTGGAATTAATATTGTTAATAAGTTAGAAAAAACACCAATTAAAAAGACACCTAATATCCAGAATCTATAACGATTAAGAAAACTCTTAATTATATTTTTTTTTAATTTATTCAACTTCAATATAATCAATTACTGAAGGACTCTCCATATCCTCCAACGTTAATACAGGTACTGTTGTATTTTCTTTTATTTCTCTTGTTAACAAAGGGCTAGCTGTAACTAAACCACTCACAAAACAAACCTTTGCTCCCAGTTTATTCAATACATCAAGCCCATACATAGCACTCATTGAATCACTAGCGGAAAAAACAACTCCGGCTACTTCGGACATAAACGATTTATTATTAATTAAGCTTCTTGTTTCTCGCTGCAATAAACCATCAGCTATTTCCATAACCACAAAATCCGCATCGTATCCCTCTGTTAGACTCAACAAAGTTTGGTACAAATCTAATAATTCTTCAATAGAACACATGTAAGTTGAAGGAAAACCAACTGTGGAAAAATCACAAACCATAATTGCTCCGGAATCACGAACCAACGACCTGTCCTTTGTATAAACCGTTCCTGTTAGCTTGATATATATTACTTTCTTATTTGCCAAAGTTAACCCTCTTGTTAAATAAGCTGCTGTTGTTGTCTTTCCACTATCCATACTAGCACCTAGTGATAAAATTATTTTAACATCCCTTTTGACATTCACTCTATACGTCTGCTTTGTTAAAGACAAATATTTAGTATTAATAACTTCATTATCATTATTAACAGCATAACCTATCAACTCAACTGTTGTAGGACCAATATCTAATAACTTTGAATGCATAGATGCCAAAACTCCTACTGCTCCTCCCTTTCCTAAAATCTGATACTCATCCTTATACTCATCAGGGACATACCCCTCAAATTGTCCTGTAGCATACCTGCTTCCAAAAACCATCATAACATGATCTCCTTCAAAAACATACGCATTATTTCCACCAACAGCTTGTACAGAAGTATGTTTACCAATTTTTTTTATTCTAAAAACAGCTACATCTCCAGCTTTCGGTCTATGTGATTTCACATTATTTTTATTTATTCTATATTTCTTTACATCCTTACATATAATAGTTTTCTACATAATTTTCATATTCGATATGTTTTTATTTTTTAAATATTAAACAGTAAATGTACCCCAAAGACATTATAATCATTAAACGGATACAAAACCTTCTGCTTTCCCAAGTAATTAGCATTTATTTCAGCTGGCGTTAAAACATTAATTTCATTACCAACACCTTTAATATTAAACTCCTTTTGAGCCATATAATACAAGATAACTTTTATACTCTTTTTATTCTTTATCGGAACAAAACGAACTCCCACTTTTAAACGAGCTCGATGAATTCCGTCAGTAGAGGCATAATCAACTATTTTGTTGTCCGAATCTCTATACACAATTGGCATTCCGTCAAAAAAATAAAACAACTTTGTCTCCACAAAAAAAACAGATGAAAAAGGAGTTTTCTTTGGGTTATAATAGAACTTTGCTTTATAAAAGCTTCTAACTTTATACTTATACAACCTAGGAAAATAAACCTGAGCCTCTATTGATTGTTTTATTTTAAATCTTTTGTTAATTTTTTTTCGATTTGACACTCCTCCCGTAAACCGATGAATATTCGTTGTCCCAATACCGCTTGAAAGTAACCCCAACTGAGTTAAATTATTATTCCAACGATACACTCCTAATGAATATTCAAGTTTTATTTTTAAATTCTTTTTAACTTTATAAGTTGTTGAAAAACTGGATTGATTAAATGAAAAAACTCCATCCGTCATATTAACACTATGTAAATCGCCTAAATTAAATCTTATCTTTTTATTTATTTTTTTTGATACCAAGACCCCAGACCATAACATACTGCTTGACAAAAGATCCTGTGAAACACACTCTACACTAAATAGAAAAAGAAATGAAAATGATAATAAAAACCTGTCTATACTCCTCATAATTATTTATAAATTACAAAATCAGGCAACATTATATTCTGTGCAGAATCCGTTATTTCTACAATATTTGACACTGGATAATTTGGTCCAGGATATGAATTATTTACATCTTTGGAATACGTATAAATAGTATAAGTCCCTTTAGGTAAATTTGTAAAACTAAACTCTCCATTTAGATTTGTTTTTATACTTGAAGTATAATTCACATCATTATCATAAATAATGTAAACTCTTTGTTCTCCCTTATAATACTGACTTCCAGTTTGTGTATCAACCTCCTTTACTTTTGCTGTAATTTTAGAAAAACCAATAGCTTTATTATCAGATATCGTTAATTTACCAGAATCAACAATCTCTTTGTTTTTGTTTATTTTCACTCTTTTTAACACCGAAACTAACTGCCCTGCTCCTTGTTGATTTTTATTCATTGAGTAACTATAAATGGTATACTCTCCTACTCTCAAATTGTTAAATTCAAATGAACCATCATACATTGTTCTTATCCTTGACCCATACCCCTTCTGATCACCAAAAACCAAATAAACATATACATCCACAGCGGGTTCAGTATATTTTAAAACCGAAAAATCACTATTGTAATGTTCTACGTTCAATTGCCCTACAATTGATGAATTTCCTCCAATTCCAGAATGCTTTTTACATGAAAACAAAAGTAAATTCAAGACTATTAATACTACAAGATATTTTAACTTCATAATTGATTCTATATTTTATTTTTGTTGAACTTATTTAAACACTTGTAATTCCTGTCTTAAATTTTAAACAAGTTCAACCTAATTTTCACTAGTAACGTACTCTTTTCTTAAATGGTTACCTAGACCCTGATGATTTTATCAAAAAACATACTACTCAGAAAGGGTATTTTATTCCCCAACCTGTATTTAACCTTAAATCCGCAAGTGAAATTCTATTACAAAGCCAAACTCCACATCATTATTGACAATGCTCGTTTTCGATACTCCCCGTAGCTATGGCTACGCTTGCGTGTCTCAAAACTGTGCTTGACCAATAATAATACGCATTTTGACTTTTCATAACGAAATCACTTGCGGATTTAAGGTATTATTT
>JALWSJ010000060.1 GCA_026993705.1 Flavobacteriales bacterium | reverse complement strand
TAATACGTTAGATATACATTTCAGTATAGCGAGACAAGAAGTTCACCTCCCTCTTTTTATTGAAAATTGAATACAAAATTAATGAATAATTTTACCTTTATCAATCTGATGCAAATCTAAAGGCGAGTGAAATGAGTGTATAGAAAGTAAGTTTTAGTTTCTTTAGACGATGAATACTTTCTCTGTATAGCACTCGTTATGGAAATAAAATGTAATGAAGTATAAATGGGGTGGAACGCTTTAAAAGTCTCGTTTAAATGTTAAAATGGTATCAATACAAGTTTGAAAACAAAAAAAACCTACTGAAAATCAGCAGGCTTTTTAAGTCAAACTAAACTAAAAACAAGGATTATTTCTTTTTAGTTTCAGTTTTTTTAGTTTCTTTTTTAGTAATGTCAGCTACTTTGTTTTCTATGTCTTTTTTTGCTGACTTCGCTTTGTTTGTCAAATCCTCAGTTGTAGATTTTACTTTACTGGTAATATCTTCTTGAGCCGATTTAGCTTTGTTAGTAAGGTCTTCTTTTACCGATTTAGCTTTTTCAGTTAAGTCATTTTTAGTATCGTTAATTTTAGAAGTCAATTCCTCTTTTGACTTATTAATCTTCTCTTCCATATCTTTAAGGAAAGGAAATTTATCTTCTAATTTAGCTTTGTTTTGCTCTAGTTTAGTTTCAAAATCTTCTTTAGTCGTGTCAATTGTTTTGAAGAAATCTCCTACTAAGTTTTTTCCTTCTTTATCTGCTTTCTTTCCTGCTTCTACAAGTGCTTCAAATTTTTCTTTTAGTTTTTCGTTAGTTTCAGCTGTTAAACCAAGTCCTGCGTAAGCTAATGTTTTAATTAAGTCCATAATGTTTATTTTTTTTGTGTTTTGTGTTTGACCTTTTCTTGTCAATTATTGAACCAAAAAAGTTTTTGTTGGTGGTTAGAAAATATGAGAACACGGTTAACTTACAGTAATTTAGTTTGTTAGTTTGTTGGTGTGGTGTTTTTATGGGTGAACTATATTTGTTTTTTGTGTTCAGTAGTATGTCTTTTCTGTCAGTTTTTTCTTGAACTACTTTTGCGTTTTCGGTTAACTTGTCGTGTTTTGTTATGAATTTTTAGATAGAGATGATATCTAAGAATACTAAATTCCATTTTCATTGCACTTATCTCTGCTGCGTTAGGGATAGAAACGGCATCCTTTTGGGTTGTTGCGTATATGCAACCCAAAAGATATAGTGGATAGCCCGACCTTTACGGCGTTTAATAGTTGTGTAGTGTGAACGAAACAAGTGTTTAATGCCGTAAAGGGAACGCCCTAATAATTATTACCCAAAGAGATGTCTTTCTAAAATATACTTATCTTCGCAAGTTCAAGAATGTTACTGTAGCGTGATAAAAAAACTTTTTCAATCGGATTTTATTAAAAATTCCTCGGTTCTTATCGTGGGGACGGTATTGGCTCAATTGATTCCGATTGCTATTCAGCCTGTTATTCGTCGTATTTATACCGATACGGAAACCGGACGATTTGATGTGTATTTGAGTATTGTTTCTATTTTGGTATCGTTTGTTCATCTGAATTACGCAAGAGTGGTGGTTATTCCCAAAGAGGATAAGTCTGCTGTTAATCTTTTGAGTGGAGCAGTGTTGAGTAGTTTTGTTTTTGCTATTGTTTTCTTTGTTGTTTTTACGTTGGCAGGAGAGGAGTTTTTGGAATTGTTTAATTTGCCGATGGATATTTTGCCGTGGTTAAATTTTGTACCTTTAAGTGTCTTTTTTATCGGAGCTTATACATCTATGGGGGTTTGGTTGACGCGTAAAAAGCGGTTTAAGGCGGTGGCTTACAATAAATTTTTACGACGTAGTACAGAAGGTGTAACGCAGATAACGTCTAAGGCTTTTTCAGGTAACGGGTTGATTATTGGAAGTATAATCGGTGATTTATTTAATTTTATTGCTCACGTTTTTCAGGTCAAGAAATCAGGGTTTTCGCTGGAGGATATAGAGTTAAAGGAGATAAAAAAAGAATTTATTCGCTATAAGGATTTTCCGCTTTATAGTATGTTGCCTACGCTTCTGAATACATTAAGTGCCAATTTGCCAATAATCATAATAGGAGGGGTTTACACTGAACAAATAGTTGGGCAATTTGGATTGAGTAGAATGGTTTTAGCCATACCTTTGGCTTTGGTCTCGGTAGCAATATCACAGGTCTTGTTGCAGAAAACAGCCGAAAAGGCACATAAGAAAGAGTCAATTTTTCCGCTAGTGAAGAGTTTGTTTTTTGTTCTTGCCGGATTGTCGCTTTTGGGAACTATTATTATTTACTTTTTTAGTGATACTATTTTCACCATAGCTTTTGGCAAGGAGTGGATGTTGGCAAGTGAAATGTCGCGGATTCTTATCTTTTCGTTTGCTGTTAGTTTCGTAGTATCCCCATTTTCCGTATTATTGATTAGTTTAGAAAGAATTAAGTTAAATAGTTTCTGGCAAATTTTACACTTTTTATTGATTTTGGCTCTATATCGGTTAGGTGATATAGGAATACAACAGTTTATGTATGTTTTTATGTTTATAAATTTAATCTCTTATGCTGTTTATGGGGGGATTATTTATCGCGTGTTAATTTCGTATGAAAAAAGAGTTATGAAAGCGGAGGATTCTAAGTTTTAGTGTTTCTCTTTTTGAAGAAAGGAAATATCCTTCATCTTTCGAAGTGTTTATTGAAGAAGGTTAGGGAAAATGAGTTATCGATATCTTGTTTTGAGTTTGATAGTTAAAAACAATTTGGTAAATACGATGTAAGTCATTAGAATAATTATCTTTGTCGCGTTTTGCAAGAAAATATCATACATAGAATCAAAAATATAATTACTCGATATACATTGTATGACTTGTATATTGTATTGTTCTTTTTTTTGTGTTATGGAGTTTGGGTAACATCAGGAACAGCGTATTTGCCATATTTAGGTGTGTTCTTTATCGGGATGACGAGTACTTATTTTGTGGGGTTAAAATTGTTTTCGGGTAAAAAACTATCGCCAAGATTAAAAAATGGGATAAGGGGTGTAAAAAAACTCGTTTCGCCCGATATTCTACTTTTTTTAAGCATTCTAATTCCGGTTGCTCATTTATTTTATTTAGGTTATATTCCTACATTCAAGGCGGTGAGTCTGCTTGAAGGTAAAGAGGTTTGTTTAGTACGTGCAAATATAAGTGCGGATAGTGGTATGGTTTTTAATTATTTAAGTAGTTTCACTATTCATGCGATACTACCTTTTACATTATTGTACCTGTATTTGACTGGGCGAAAGAAGAGTTTGCTTTTTGTTACGTTAGTTGCCGTGTTTTACGCTTTTTCTCTTATGCATAAAAGTTATATTCTTACCGTATTTTTGCCGGTATTAACTTACGCTTTTTTTGCAAAAAGATACAAGTTATTGTTGGTTTATATAATGGTTGTATTTGGGACAATTGTGTCCTTGACTTATGTAGCAAACCCGGAGTTGAATCCGATACATGAAGAAGAAATAGCATTAAAACACAAGGAAGAGAAAGTAAAAACATCTAGTAATTCTTTTATTAGAATTTTACAAGGGTTAGAACGAAGGGTGATGATAATCCCCGGAAAAGTTGTGGTTATATGGTTCGAAAACATCCCCGATAAATTGCCTTACACCGGTGTTAATGGATATAAGTTTGTAACACGTTTTACTGGTAAAAAACACGTTGATTACGGAAAAGCATTATATCCGATTGTCTATCCGGAAAAAGCACAATTAAAAGGTACGATTAATGCCGCTAATTTTATGTATGAATATTCTTATTTTGGCTTGAAGGGGTTATTGTTTTCAGGATTTGTTTTAGGTTTGATTTTATCCTTTGTAGAAAGTTTATTTGGTTCGGATTTCGAGTTGAAGATTGCTTTAAATTTTTATTCCATTTTAATATTAAGTTCCAGTTCACTTACAACACTTTTATTTTCCGGAGGGTGGGGATTAATGATATTATTATATTTAGTATTTCTTAAAGGAAATACCAAAAACATCCTTGAAAAACAATAATTTAAGACAACTTAAATGAATAAGCGAAAAAAGGTAGTTAGCTTTGTTTTTAATGATTTTACTAATGATAGTAGAGTGTTGAAAGAAGCGATTAGTTTGCAAAATAATGGTTTTGATGTGGAAGTTGTCGGGCATCTGGATATAGGTTTGTCTAAAGATGAAATTATTCAAAGAATTAAAGTTAAACGAGTAAGTTTCTTAAATCGTAAAATTGCTACCACGTTCAATAAAGTTTCTGCTTATCTTAAATATATTTGGCAATCAGCTAAAATAGGAAGAAAGTCAGACGTTTTACATTGTAATGATTTAAATACTTTGCCAATTGCCTTTTTGGTAAAAGTATTTTTAAATCGTAAGGTTAAGGTCGTCTATGATGCTCACGAATACGAAACGCAGGTAAACGGACATTCGGAGCGTATGAAGAAATTAACTGCTATCTTTGAGCGTTGGTTGATTCGCTATGCGGACAAAACGATAACGGTAAGCCAGTCCATAGCCGAAGAATATAAGAGACTATATCCGGAAATCGAAATACCTGCTTTAGTTTTAAATTGTCCCCCTCTGCGTTCCGAAACTAAGAAAAAAAATATTTTCAGGAAAAGATTCAACATCCCTGAAGAAGCAACCATCTTTCTCTATCAAGGTAGCTTGAGTAAAGGACGAGGGCTTGAGATCATAGTCGAAGCATTTCGGCAAAGTCAAGATAAAAATAACGTACTGGTTATAATGGGGTATGGAAACCTTGAAGACTATGCTCGAGAAATGTCTGGTAAAGAAGGAAATATTTTCTTTCATGAAGCGGTTTCCCCAAAAGTGTTGTTAGATTATACTTCGTCAGCAGACTTCGGTATATCTACCATAGAAAACACCTGTCTTAGTTATTATTACTGTCTTCCTAATAAAATGTTTGAATACATGATGGCGGGAATCCCATTAATTGTTTCAAACTTACCGGAAATGAAAAGAGTAGTAGAAAAATATAACATTGGAGTTGTAGCTGAAGAAAACACACAAAACGGAATATTGAAGGCAGTGGAAAAAGCGAGTCAACTTGATTTGAATCAAATGAAAGACAATTTACAAAAAGCAAGGCAAGAATTTAATTGGAAAAACCAAGAAAAAGAATTGTTAAAAACATATCATTCTTTATGAATTTGTTGTAAAGTTAACTTGAGTAAATAATAATTCTAATACCATTTTAAAATTAAAAAGAGCCGAAAGAAAGTGAGTTTTAGTTTTCTTAGACGATGAATAAAATCTTTGCTTATCCTCAAAAAAAATAAATTCTTCAAATTCTCCATAAAGTTCATTGCATTGAGCATAGCTTTAGCTATGGAAATTTTATGAAGAGGTTCTTTATGTTTGGGATATAAAAGTGAGATTAGATTATTTTTATTTCAATCTAGTTTTTTTTAGAAGCATAGCCATAGCTATGGTTCGCAAAAATAACGACGATTGAAATGAAAAGAACTAATTTTTAACTTATAAATATGCTGTAATTAACCTCTACTAAGTATAAGGAAAATAGATTAATCAAAAGACAAAAATATCCTGATTTAGTAAAAAAAAGCTCAAAAATTATTATAATTAAAAAAAAAATAAGAAATTAGTATCCCCAAACAATTTAACAAGTTGGTTTTTTTTGATTTAGCAGAAACTAGGAGTAGAAATACTAAAATAAAAAGGGAATGGAAAATTTACACATAGAGGCGACAGAAACTACCCCCAAAATAGATTTCAACAAAGATACCGGAGAATTCATACTGGAAGGTAAATCAGTACCGAGTAACGCAGATAGCTTTTATCGTGAAGCATTGGAATGGTTAGATGAATATATGAAGAAGCCTAAAGAGAAAACCCTAATTACGTTAAAGTTAGATTATTTTAATATTGCTTCTTCAAAAAAAATATTGCATGTGTTGTACAAATTAAATGATTTAATTGAGAAAGGGTACAGTGTTGAGTCGGATTGGTACTATCATGAAGACGAAGATGACATGTTGGAAGTGGGGCAAGATTTTGCCTTTATGGTAAAGATACCGTTCACTTTTATAGAATACAATCCATTTGAAGAGGTGTAATACAATGAGTTTAATCGTTTTTTCACCATCCTCACAAATCGAAAACGAAATAGAGAGTGTAAAAAAAATCCTAAAACTTAACATATACGCCTATCATATAAGGAAAACTAATTTTACCCTCCAAGAATACATTCATTATATAGAAAGTATTCCAAAAAATTACCACAATAAATTAGTATTGCATGATTGTTATGAATTAATACACCGATTTAATATAAAAGGAGTCCATCTCACACGTAAATACTTAAATTCAAATAAAAACAACCCTAAACTTTCAACCCAACATACAAAATCCAAAAGTTGTCATAATCTTGAAGAGTTAACACAAATCGAAAACTATGATTATGTGTTTTTAAGTCCGTTATTCGATAGCATTTCCAAGCCGGGGTACAAAAAGAAAACATTTCCGCATCATCAGATAAAAAAGTTTGTTGGAAAAGCACCAAAGCCCGTTTTTGGTCTAGGTGGAATTTCCATACGTACAATAAAAGACGCCAAAAAAACAGGGG
The DNA here is from genome assembly GCA_026993705.1 of Flavobacteriales bacterium. GTDB lineage: Bacteria > Bacteroidota > Bacteroidia > Flavobacteriales_D > Parvicellaceae > S010-51. Next base: position 1,801 of record JALWSJ010000060.1, on the reverse strand, counting down.
TTACCCATTACGCTGTATTAGGAAGTGTTTGGCAGAGCGAAAATCCGGAACAAAAAGTCAAAGAGTTATTAAAAGAAATAGATAATTAGGGCGTTCCCCTCATTTACAAAAACAACATTTCGCTCAGGCGAAACGATGCTTTAGTAAATGAGGGTCGGGCTATCACTACTCACTCTTTTGGTTTGCATAAATGCAACAAACCAAAAGGAGTTCAAACACTCCGTTCTATCCCTAACGCAACCACGCACAATCCCTTTCAGTACATAAAAGTAACCATAGTACTTATAGCGTTAATCTTCCAAATCAATAAAAACAAAGCACAAACAATCCCCTCTGAACTCGATACCTGTTATCATTATACCAGTATAGAAGAAGCACGAGTTAATAAAGAAAACGTTCAAGTATTAGATTTGTCTAAATCAAAACTAAAAACATTTCCCAAAGCAATATTAGAGTTCAAGAATCTAAAGTATCTTGACCTTTCAAAAAATAAATTAACGGAATTACCAGATGAAATAGGCGGGTTGACACAGTTACAAGTATTGGTATTACATAAAAACAATCTTACATATTTACCGGATTCTATTGTCAAACTCCAACAACTGGAGAAAATATACTTGTCAGCCAATAGTCTTACGTCTTTTCCTTTATCTCTTTTAGAGCTAAATAAATTAAAAGTATTGGTGTTAAACAGAAATCAAATCAACTTTTTACCTTATGCGATACAGCAACTTCAAAATTTAGAATACTTAGATTTATGGGAAAATAATATTGAGGAGTTACCGGCGTCACTCAACAATATGCCTAAATTAAAAGAAGTAGATTTACGTCTAAACCCAATGAGTAACTCAAAAAAGCAAGGGTTAGAATATAAATATCCGTCAATAAAGTTTTATTTTTCCAATAGTTGCAATTGTGGATATTAACCCAAATTCAATCAGATAGAATAATAGAGTATTTTTATAAAAAAAACATAGTCTCTATCTTGTTGCTAATCAATAGTGTATAGTTTTTTGATGAAATAAATCAAAAATAAAACAAAAAAACACTTGCGAAAAAGAAAAACCGTTGTATCTTTGCACCCGCTCTGAACAACAACGGTTGTTAACAAACTGAGTCAATAAAATAAAAAATAAAATAAATTTCATTTTTACTTGCGGGGTTAAAATTTATTCTTATCTTTGCATCCGCTTTACGAAACAACGGTTTTAGAAAAGCGAAAAAATTGAAAAATAGAAAAAAGTTCTTTGAATTATTGAAGTATAGCTTAAAAAATTAAGACTAGCAAACAGCATCTGGTAAAACAGATAAAGTATCCTTTTGAGAATCAACAGATTAAACTTTATAATTACAATGGAGAGTTTGATCCTGGCTCAGGATGAACGCTAGCGGCAGGCTTAACACATGCAAGTCGAACGGTAACATTCCCGCTTGCGGGAGATGACGAGTGGCGCACGGGTGCGTAACGCGTATGCAACCTACCTCTAACAAAGGGATAGCCCGGAGAAATCTGGATTAATACCTTATAATACTACCAATAGGCATCTATTGGTATTTAAAGAACTTCGGTTAGAGATGGGCATGCGTGACATTAGCTAGATGGCGAGGTAACGGCTCACCATGGCAACGATGTCTAGGGGTTCTGAGAGGAAGATCCCCCACACTGGTACTGAGACACGGACCAGACTCCTACGGGAGGCAGCAGTGAGGAATATTGGTCAATGGACGCAAGTCTGAACCAGCCATGCCGCGTGAAGGAAGACGGCCCTATGGGTTGTAAACTTCTTTTATGTAGGAAGAA
>JALWSJ010000059.1 GCA_026993705.1 Flavobacteriales bacterium | reverse complement strand
GTGATTGCTCTTTCCAGTGCTCTCCCCGCTTCAAAAATAGAAAAATCTGTCTCTTGTGAAGGAAACAGCTAACATACAGATAACTAGATAACTAAACAGAAAAAACTATTAAATCGTAAAACAAACAAAAGGAATCTCACACCCCCAACCCCACATGAAAAGTTGTATTCACTCCACTTTCACTCGTTCCTTACTCTTGTTCCTTTTCATTGATAGCTTTCCTTTTCGAGAAAACAAAAAATAGTAAATTCGATTATTGGAACAAGTTTTTTTGTTAAATTAGCCTACGAATGGGCTGTTTAAAACTTGAAATAGAAGAAAATCACAAACCTACTTTAGGGGGAATAAGCAAAAATCCGCCTGCTAAAATAGTACGAATAGACCACTTTTTGAGAACAAAAAAGGGGAAAGGAAACTATTACCCCTTTGGTATGGAAATGGCTAACAGGAGTGGGAATAACGGAAACTACCGTTTTGGGTTCACAGGTTTAGAGCGTGATGATGAAGTAAAAGGCTCAGGAAATCATTACTCTTTTGGCGATTACGGATATGACCCAAGAACGGGCAGACGTTGGAACGTTGACCCCAAATTCCAAGAGATTGCAGGGCTTTCGCCTTATGCCTATTCACTCAATAATCCGATAGTTTACAAAGACCCTGACGGAGAACTTCCAATACTTCCGCTACTGCTAAAAGCAGGTGCAGCAGGTGCAGCCGATATGTTGGCACAGGCAGCAATGAACTATTATTTTGACCCACAAGTCGAGACGGTAGGAGAAGCGTTTGAAGTTGTCAATTATTATCAGGTCGCAAGGTCAGCAGCCGAAGGAATGATACCTTGGAGAGTTCCGGGCGGAAGGATAGGAAAAGCAGCCGCCACAGCTTCGGGCGATGTTTTGGTAAACGCTTTTAATGCAGGTTCAGATTATACCCAAGCCCAAGCCTTACAAGATTTTGCAGTCGGATTTATCGGAGACCTTGCAGGCGGTGGATTAGGCGATTTAACTGCAAAGTATGGTTCAAAGGCAATCGCAAAAGGGCTTTCAAAAATGGGCTTTGATTATGGCGATGTAAATAGAATGCTTGGCGGTGGAGTTAAGAACATTAACGAAACAGTAAATGGCATTACAGCCCAAAGAAAAATGGTTGGTTGGGCAGAAGGAAAAGTTGCAGTTATAGGAAGAGACCAAACAGGGCGTGTAAATAAATTTGCTGAAGGGATTGGGGCGGAAACTTGGGGCGGTTTTGACCCTAATTTATCTGATGCTGAAAACTTAGCAAATAACAAAAAGTAGATTCAAGGTCTGAAAGATGAAGGATATACAATCTACGACACAGGAACAGGCCCTAAATCTTCCGAAAAGGGGGCTTACTACGGAATGGAAACTAAAGAAGTGTTTGGAGACGAATAAAGATGGAATACAAATTAACAGATAGCCATTTAGTCATAAAAGAATCATTTGCTTTTTTGGAGCAAGGATTTGGGTTCAGATTGATTGAAGATGAAGTAAGTAATTCAGGTGTGTTTTTGGTGTATCAAAATGAATTTGTAAAAGTTGGTATTAGCCACGATTACAGGGATAGCATTTTGAATGTGGACTTAATCAAAGGCAAAGAAACACAGTACCCTAACGATGCAGAATATTGGAATAAGGTAAAGCCTTTAGAAAGTCTCATTAAAAAATATGAATCAAACTTTGAAGCCCAAACAATACAGCCAAATGGAAGGCAATACTTGGAAGCAGTAAAACGAAGTGCTGATTTATTAGAAAAGTATGGGAGCAAAGTTCTAAAAGGCGAAGAATGGTTTTGAAAGGTCTGCTAAAACAGAAACTCCAATGGCAGCCAATCCCTGAAAGCGGTGCTCTCTCCACACCCAAAATAGAAAAAACTGTCCCTTATAAGGGAAACAACTGATATACTAACCATTAAACAGACGAAGACTGTTACACCCTAAAACAAACAAAAGGAATTCCCCCCCCCCACAGGAAAAGTTGTATTCACTCCACTTTCACTCGTTCCTCCTTCTCGTTTCTTTCATTGGTAGCTTTTTAGTTTGCTTGATGATTACGTTTTCTCAATATTAGCAAGTAGTCAGACTTTAAAAATGTAGAATCAACAAATACTTCGAGTTAAGATTCAAAGAATAACATTAAATAAAAAACGTAAGGCTTTGATATTTTTATTATTTTAGCCCGCACTATGAGAACATACGCATTATTACTATTTATATTTAGTACCACATTAGCAATAGCACAAGCAACCGGAACCATAAGAGGGTTTGTTTACGACAAGTCAAATGGAGAACCGGTAATGTTTACCAATGTGAAAATAAAGGGAACAGGAATTGGTTCACCAACCGATGTCAACGGGTTTTATCAAATATCAAATGCACCTGTTGGTGATGTAGTTTTAGAAGTAACCAATATTACGTACTCAACAAAAGAGGTAAAAGTCCACGTTGAAAAAGGAAAGATAATCAGCCAAAATATTTATTTGGAAGAAAACGATAAATTACTGGATGAAGTTGTCGTTTCGGCAGAAGGGCAAGAAGCCAAAAAACAAGTAAAAATGTCGATGATAAAAGCGACAAAAAAAGAAATTCAAGCCGTACCTTCTGTTGGAGGTGAAGCTGATTTGGCAACCTATTTTCAGACCGTACCAGGAGTAATTACAACAGGAGACCAAGGAGGTCAAATGTACATTAGAGGAGGTTCGCCTGTTCAAAACAAAGTACTATTAGATGGAATGGTGGTTTATAATCCTTTTCATTCCATTGGGTTTTTCTCTGTATTCGATACCGAAATTATCAGAAATGCTGATATATACACTGGTGGTTTTGGAGCTCAATACGGAGGGAGAATTTCTTCTGTTATGGATATACGAACCATTGACGGAAATAAACAACATTTTTCAGGTAGGGTAGCGGTTAATCCTTTTGGTTCAAAACTTACATTAGAAGGACCAATAAAAAAGATGAAAGAAAATGGAGGAGCTACTATTTCTTATGTTTTTTCAGGTAAAACTTCATATTTAGAAAAAACCTCAAAATTATTCTATTCTTATGTAGATACAGCAGGACTTCCTTTTAATTATACCGATTTATACGGTAAAGTATCCATCAACGGAGCAAACGGAAGTAAAGCCAATTTTTTCGGATATAACTTTTCCGATAACGTAAAATGGAAAGAACTTTTAAACTTACGTTGGGATTCGCACGGAGCAGGAGCAAATTTTGTCATGGTGCCTGCTGCAACACCTGTATTAATAGAAGGTAAATTTAACTTTTCAGACTATAAAATTTCGTTAGCAGAAATAGACCCGACAACCGGATTGTTTAAAGCTCCACGTACTAGTCAAGTTAATGGTTTTTCTTTAGGTTTTGATTTTAAATATTTCAAGAAAGACGATGAAATCAAATACGGAATTGAACTAAATGGATTTAAAACCGATTTTTCTTTTACCAATTCGGTAGGAAGAAAGTTAGGGCAAGTTGAAAATACGACGCAAGTAGCGGGTTATATCGATTATAAAATTGTACGCCGTCGTTTCGTCATTAATCCCGGATTCAGAATGCAATACTATACATCGTTGGGTAATTTTTCTCCCGAACCTCGTTTAGGAATAAAGTACAACGCGAATGAAAAGTTGAGGTTTAAATTTGCTAGTGGAGTTTATTCTCAAAACTTAATCAGTGCTAACTCCGACCGTGATGTAGTGAATCTTTTTTACGGATTCTTATCAGGACCAGATAATTTACAAAAAAATATTCCTCAACCAGACGGGACAATTAAAGTAAGAAAGCATAAGTTACAAAAGGCAACTCATGCAATCTTCGGTTTTGAATATGATTTGGCAAAGCACTGGGGATTAAATGTAGAGGGCTACTATAAGTGGTTTACACAATTAACCAATATGAATAAAAATAAAATTTATGATGATACACCTGAAAATTCATCTATTCCTGATTTGGTAAAGAAAGATTTCATCATAGAAACAGGAGCTGCTCGTGGGGTGGATGTTGTGTTAAAATATTCAGACAGTCGTTATTACTTGTGGGCAGTTTATTCATTAGGAAAAGTAACGCGTTGGGACGGAGTACAAACTTATGCTCCTGTATATGATAGAAGACATAACATCAATTTGGTTGGAACATATTTGATGGGAAAAAAGAAAAATTGGGAGTTGAATGTTCGTTGGAATTTTGGTTCGGGCTTGCCTTTTACTCAAATACAAGGGTTTACACAACTTGTTAATTTCAATCAAAACGGAATAGGAACGGATTATACAACCGCAAATTCCAACAATGTGGATATTGTTTATGGAAATATTTATAAAGGAAGATTATCGGCGTATCATCGTTTGGATATTGCTTTAAAAAGAAAAATTGAGTTAAAAAACAAAAGCAAAATAGAAATTACAGCTAGTGTTACCAATGCTTATAGTAGAAAAAATATTTTTTACGTAGAGCCAGTAACCAACAATCGAGTGTACCAATTGCCGATATTGCCGAGTATTGGGTTTAGTTGGAGGTTTTAATCTCTAATAAGGTTGAAAGTAACTATGGTTTGTTAATTTCTTTTATGGATTTAAAACCAAAATATTTGGAAATTCCAATAAAAAGCAAGTTATTTGCAAGCTGTAAATAGTAGAGCAATAATTTTAATAAAACAAAAACAATATACCAGATGTCTAGAGTTTGTGAAATATCAGGAAAAAAAGTAATGAGTGGAAACAATGTATCTCACTCATTAAGAAGAACAAAAAGAAAATTCTATCCAAATTTGATTACAAAGAGATTTTATATCCCTGAAGAAGATAAATGGATTAAACTTAAAATTACAACTTCAACATTGAGAACAATCAATAAAAAAGGTATCTCTGCTGTATTGAACGAAGCAAGAGCTCAAGGAGTTATAAAATAATTTGATTTCCTTTTTAAGGAGTAAGCTCTGTTACTTATGTAGCAGGGCTTTTTTTGTTTGTAGTGTATTGGTTGGTTTTTGCCGGGTAGTTTTCTTCTCGCTCATTTTCTTAACGTTAGGGATTATTAAGCGACTGTGAAAAACAGTTGAGTTTTGATGCTAACGTAAAAATACCAGCTATTTTATAATTATTTGATTATCAGTATTTTATTTTTACGTTAGTTGGAATTAAGCGACTGTGTAAAAAACAGTTGAGTTTTGTTGCTAACGTAAAAAAATAACAATTTTATAACTATTTGATATTCAGTGCGATATTTTTACGTTAGTTGGAATCCCTAACACCAGACATCTGAGCACAATAAAACGCTTTTATTTTCCTTATCCTTCTTCAAAATTCTTTTCCATAGCTGGGGCTATGGAAAAGAATTTTTCATCGTCTAAGAAAACTAAACTCCGTTTTCTTTACACTCACCTGTATCGCGTTAGGGATAGAAGCGGCATCCTTTTGCCCTCCCTCCTTTTGGAGGGCAAAAGATATAGCGGATAGCCCGACCCTTTTTTGTGAAAGATACGTTGAGCGAGAGCGATATGTGTCTTTCACAAAAAAGGGGAACGCCCAAATGATTATGATTGACAAACTTTTGCATCATTATTGCCTTCTATAAAAAGAATGTTATCTTTGGTATTCGTTTAAAGAGATGAAAATTATGAGGAGAAAAGTTAGTATTTTGCTTTTGTTAATAGTGGGGCTATCGAGTTCGTGTACTTTTAGGGATGAGGAAGCGATTAAAAAAGTAGAGCAACTTCAAAAGAAAACTGATGCCTTAGAAAAGGATTTTGTTTCGGTAGATTTCGACAAGATTTCGGCAGTTAAAAAACAATATGACGAGAGCATAATGCTTATCAAAAAGTATTATTTCGCCGATACTATTGACCACCGTTTTATGAGTAGTATTGATTTTTATAAAAATGTAAAACATGCTTATAAGGTGATGAATAAAAACAAGGATATTATAACTAGGAATTTTGATTTGGTTAATCATCAATTAGAAACTTTAAAGACCGATTTGGATAATTCGGCAATAGAGGGAGAGCCTTTACAAAAAGCCTTGGAAAATGAAAGAAATAACGTGCGATTGTTGGATAGTGCAGTAAATGTCTATCTGCAAAATGCTCAACAATTGATGATGGTGCATGACTCTGTAGCCGATTATATCAAACATAAAACCCTTACTTTTTGATGAAATATTTGGTTCATATAAGTCTGTTTTTGTTGCTGAATATAGCTTCTACTTTTGTTTTGGCTCAAGATGAACAAGATAAAAGATTGGCGTTAACCTATTACAATCAAGGAGAGTATGACAAAGCATTGATGTACTACGAACGTATTTATGAAGCAGTGCCTTCTTATTATAATTTCACCTATCTCTACAACTGTTATATGGAGTTGGAACAGTATAAAGAGGCTGAAAAATTAGCTAAAAAATACCTGCGAAAACATCCTGACGAATTGCGAGTTTACGTATTGCTAGGAAAAGTATATGAAGTGAAAGGAGAGCTGGAAAAGGCAGAGTTACAATATAAAAAAGCAATCAACAGCATTACTCGAAATACAAGAACCAATAAAATTCAAACCTTGGCATCTCAGTTTGAACGTGAAGGAAAAATACAGTTTGCCATAGAAACATATTTGCAGGGGAATAAAGTTGCCTATGGTAATCCCTATATGTACAATCATAGAATAGCACAACTTTATAACCGCCAAGGAAAAACCGATTTGATGATAAAGACCTTATTGGATTTGGTGGATGTAAACGAAGGCTATTTGATGCAAACACAAAGCGGACTAAACAATTCGATAGATTTTTCATCAGAACCTAAAAAAGTAGAAGCCTTGCGAAAAGCTTTATTAAAAAAAGTACAGGAACATCCGAATAAACCGGTTTATACTGAGTTGTTAGCGTGGTTTTTTATGCAAAAAGGAGACTATAAAAGTGCGTTAATTCACTTAAAAGCCCTAGACAAACGAGAGAAAGGCGAGGGGAGAAGAGTTTATAATTTAGGAGTAGCCGCCTATAACAATAAGCAATCCGATACCGCCTTAGAAGCCTATGACTATGTATTGAGTTTACCGGAGGATGGCAGATATTACCGAGCAGCAAAAAACAACAAATTAAAAACCTTAAAAGCGAAAATAACAGAGGGGCGTGCCTATACGCGAGAAGAAGTATTGTCTTTAAGAGCCGATTATGAAGATGCACTTCGCGACTTAGGAAAAAATGCCTATTCGCTTGAATTAGTAAAAGACTTAGCTAAGTTAAATGCCTATTATTTAGATGAACCCGAAACGGCACGTTTGCAAATAGAGGAAGCTCTCACATTTTCAGGTTTATCTACCAAAGAAAAAGCCAAATTAAAAGTTCTTTTAGCTGATATTTTGGTTTTGTTAGACGATGTTTGGGACGCATCGCTATTATATATGCAAGTCGAAAAACAGTTCAAAGAAGAGCCGATTGGGCACGAGGCTAAGTTTAAAAATGCACGTATCTATTATTATACCGGAGAATTTGCATGGGCAAAAGCTCAGTTAGATGTTTTAAAAGCATCGACGAGTAAACTGATAGCCAACGATGCGATGGATTTATCGCTATTAATAACCGAAAATACAGGGTTAGATACTACCGAACGTCCGATGCAGTTGTTTGCACGAGCCGATTTATTGATAGTCCAGCACAAATACGATTCGGCAGAATTATATTTTGACAGCATCGAAAAAGAATTTCCTTACCATCCGTTGGCAGATGAAATATTATGGAAAAAACACGAGATAGCCAAGAGCAAAGGAGATATTCAAGGAGCGATTAAGTATTTGGAACAAATTGCACTAAACTACAAAGAAGACGTGTTGGCAGATAACGCCCTATACGAAATGGCTCAACTCTATGAAAATTATTTAGACGACAAAGAAACAGCAAAAGCCTATTACAAACAGTTGCTGTTTGAATATCCCGGAAGTCTTTTTTTGGTAGAAGCACGAAAAAAGTACAGAGAATTAAGCGGAAAATAAAAAGCTATGATTTTATATAATGTAACGGTCAATATCGACCACGACGTAGAGCAAGAATGGTTGGATTGGATGAAGAATAAACATATACCCGATGTAATGGAAACAGGCTGTTTTACGCAAAATTTAATGTGTAAAATCAATGCCGAAAGCGAGGGAGGAACTAGCTATTCCGTACAATATTTCTGTAATTCAAAAGAAGATTTAGAACGCTATATGAATGAATTTGCCCCACAATTGCAACAAGAACACCACGATAAATACGAAGGAAAATACGCTGCCTTTAGGACATTGATGGATGTCGTTCATAGGCATAAGTAGTATTTGAATATGGGCGATCCCATTACAGCATAAAAAAGCAATTTCGTTGCACTACATTACTTTTTAACGCTGTAATGGTCGGGCTATCACTACTCACTCTTTTTGCCCTCAAAAGGAGGAGGGTAAAAAGGAGTTCAAACATGC
>JALWSJ010000058.1:307-8470 GCA_026993705.1 Flavobacteriales bacterium | reverse complement strand
TAAATGAGCGTTTGTCCGTTCAGCTCTCTCCTACTGTGCTACATAGAAATTATGTTGCTTACAATGACGTAAACACGATGTATAGTATCGGATTTGCCGGACGCTACCAACTTACTAAAGTATTGGGAATAACCATGGAGTATTACTTAAATTATCCACACAACCGACAATTTTTAGGGCAAACCTTTTATGACCCTTTTACCTTAGGAATAGAATTTAATACCGGAGGACACGTATTTAGAATTTTACTATCCAACTCAGCAGGATTTAACGAATCTCAATTTATTCCTTATACCAATAGCTCTTGGAAAAACGGAGGTTTTAGACTCGGTTTTGCCTTTGGACGTTTATTCAAGTTATAATTATTCACAATGCCGGAGAACAGAAAGGAGTTTTCTTTATACCGTAAAATTAAGCAAACACTCAAAAGTTTAGCTATTGATTTAATAGCTCTACTTCTGTCTGTTCCGGTGGTTGTTATTGCTCATAATTTCACTCCCGCTTGGATTGTGGAAATTGGCGAAAAGATGATAAGAATTGATTATTGGGTTGTATTTCTGTTCTCCTACATTCTTTTTCATTTTTTAACTTTCCATTATTCTAAAATTGTTGTTTTATTAGTTGTTACCGGTGCTTTAGGCTTGCTATTAGGCGACTTATTTGACAAATACGGATACACCAATCTTTATCACGATTATGAGGCCTTTATTTACAATCTAAAAGAAGAAGATATTCCTTTTCAATTCGTCGAAAAAGAAGATCCGTTCAGTCGAGAAGCATTAATTGTTTACGCAATAGATTACAACAGTGCCAAAACACGCGAAATCGCATCGAATTGGGCGATAAAAAACTTTCAAGCATACGATAATATTTTGCCCCTAAAAACAGTACAAGAACTTTCTATCTTTAAAGAGGTCAGAAAACGATGGAATTATGTTTATGACCCTGAAGGAGAAGATTTATACGTAAAATCAAGTAATACACTCAAACTATTAGACGAGGATGATAAATTAAAAGGAGACTGTGATGACTACTCGATTGTGATGGCAGGTCTTATAAAGGCTATCGGAGGAGAAGTACAATTGGTTAGAACACTTATAAGCAATCCGGATAGCACGGTTACAGGGCATTTGTATCCTGAAGTGAAAATAGGTACGAAAAAAGATTTAGAACTTATTGCTTATCTCATCAAAAATGAGCTTTTCAAAAAAGAAGCAAAAGGAAAACCAATTTATTACTACATTGATAAAAACGGTGAGGTTTGGCTTAATTTTGACTATTTTGATTTTTACCCCGGCGGTAAGTATCCAAGTAAAGTCAGAGTGAGTGTGTTAAAAGTCTAAGAAATATTTCCGATTTTATATTCTAATAAAGTCTTTAAATTTTTCCCGAATTCATCATTGATATGAATTGTTATCATTGAAATAGGGAAAAATTGATTGAAGGTGATTATTAAGGTATCATCTTTTACTACAGCTTCTTGAATATGGTTCCAAGTAATCAATTTTAGTTCTAATTTATACCCCGTAATAATTCCTTCATCACAAATTCCAATCATTCTAGTTTTTAATTGAAAGATGTACAATGCCAACCCTAAAACTCCACCAATTCCATAATCCCAAAATAAAGGAGCTAAGTTATTTCCTCTACTATAGACAATATAAAAATGAAAAATGGTTAGTAAAGTAACTACGAAAAACGGTATTCCCAACCAAAGAATATTCTTTTGAATACGATTATTATTCAAGTCCCAAATCAATTGAGGACGTACCCCTACTCTATTTTTTAGTTGGAATCGGATGAGATAGACACTAAAAATACCTATCAAAATCAAACCACCTAACATCCCGTAAAAAGAAATATTTAGTTCCGTATAAACACTGTAAACTATAAATCCCCAAAAAAGCAACACCATCAACAATTGTTGATAAAATTCAGATTTTTTTGTGAGTAACTGAACCAAAAGCATAAATTCAGTTTATAAGTTTTGTTGTTTAAAGAATAAATCTTTTTGAAAACCTTTCAAATCTGCATCTACCATTTCATTAACCAATTCAGGTAAATCGTATTTATGTTTCCAACCTAATTTTTCTTTTGCTTTGCTCGGGTCTCCTATTAATAAATCAACTTCAGTCGGACGAAAATATTTAGGGTCAACTTCAACCAGTATTTCTCCTGTTTCTTTGTTTTTACCCTTTTCATCTACTCCTGTTCCTTCCCAAATTAATTCTATCCCAACACGGTTAAAAGCTAAATTCACAAAATGGCGAACCGTATAAGTTTTTCCTGTTGCCAATACATAATCATCAGGGGTATCTTGTTGTAACATTAACCACATTCCTTCGATATAGTCTTTAGCATGTCCCCAATCTCTTTGTGCATCTAAATTCCCCAAAAACAATCTTTTTTGTAAACCTAAAGATATTTTGGCTACTGCTCTTGTTATTTTTCGAGTAACAAAAGTTTCTCCCCTGATAGGGCTTTCGTGGTTAAACAATATTCCGTTACAAGCAAACATATTGTAGGCTTCTCTGTAATTTTTCACTATCCAAAAGCCATACAATTTAGCCACAGCATAAGGACTTCTCGGATAAAAAGGTGTAGTTTCAGATTGGGGAACTTCTTGCACTTTTCCATACAATTCTGAAGTGGAAGCTTGATAAAATTTAGTTTTCTCTGTTAATCCTAATATTCTTATTGCCTCTAACAAACGCAACGTACCCAAGGCATCTGCATCAGCAGTGTATTCCGGTACATCAAAAGAAACTTGTACGTGAGATTGAGCAGCGAGATTATAAATTTCATCGGGTTGTACTTCTTGTATAATCCGAATTAAATTCGTTGAATCCGTTAAATCTCCATAATGTAGTATAAAGCGAACATCATTTTCATGCAAATCTTTATACAAATGGTCAACTCTATCTGTGTTAAATAAAGATGCTCTTCGTTTAATTCCGTGAACCTCATAACCTTTATTGATTAGAAACTCAGCTAAATATGCTCCATCTTGTCCGGTTACGCCTGTAATTAATGCTTTTTTCATTGTATTCTAAATCTAATAACGTGCTTTTTCCTTTTTACCCAACTTCTTTTTAGGTCGTTTGTTTGAATATCGACTTTTTTGTTCTCCTTCTCCTTGGTGTTTTTTACGTTTTTTTCGCTTATTATGATTTTTTTGCTTCTTTTTCGTGGCAAAAGGGCTATCATTAAAGTCCGTCTTTCGTTTCTTTTGAGGTTTTCCTGCAAAAGGATTATCCCCTGGTTTTAAAGTTCGGTTTCCTCTTTTAAAAAGTGGTTTTTTATGTCTTTTATGTTTTTTCTTTTTCTTCCCGGAAGGGTCACGGTATTGAGCATAACTTTCATTAAGCATACCTCCGGTAATGAGTAAGAACAATATAATAAGTAACTGTTTGATAATCGTAATAATTATTTTCCGTCTATTGCCAAATCTTGTGCCATAGTTTGTAAATCCCGGTCAAACATATACAAGCCTCCTTTATCTTCTCCGATTAGGCCTAATTTATCTAAAATAGTACGTGCCAAAGCTTCCTCTTCCATTTGTTCCGATACATACCATTGCATAAAGTTATAGGTGGTATAATCTTTTTCTGCGAGACATAAATCGACGATATTGTTGATGCTTTCGGTTACATTTAATTCGTGCTCTAACAATAACTCAAAGATATTGGATAAACTTTTAAATTCTGTTGGTGGCTTTATCAATGCCGGTATTGCGGCTTGCCCTCCTCGTTCGTTAACAAAACGTATTAGTTTTAGCATGTGCATTCTTTCTTCATCACTGTGCTTATATAAAAACTCCGAAGTTCCGGTCAACCCGATTGTTTCTGACCATGAAGCCATAGCTAAATAAAAATGTGAAGACGAGGCTTCCAGCTCTATTTGTTTATTGAGTGCGGTTTGAATTTTATCTTTTAACATATTGTTATCCTTATTAAGTAATAATTTGTAATCGTTGCAAACCTCAAAAATAACAGAATATACGGTATCGTTTTCTATTTACTTTTATTACTTGTTAACATTCATTAGGTTGTTTTGTTAAAATCTATTTTTATTTCTGGTTTCAAGAAACTAAATTCCATTTTCTCTGCACTTATCTCAACTGCGTTAGGGATAGAACGGCGTGTTTGAGCTCTTTTTTGCTTGCTTGCTGTTTGCAAGCAAAAAAAGCGAGTAGTGATAGCCCGACCCCATTTTGTGAAAACAACGTTTAGCGATAGCGGGATATTGTTTTTGCAAAATGGGGGAACGCCCTAAAAATCTTTATTTACTCCTATTCCGAATAAGGCAAAATCATATTTTACGGGGTCGTTTGCGTCTAATTTTCTAAGGTTTTTGTCCAATTCTTCTAGGGCTTTCCAGTCGTTTTGTTTTCGGTGCAGTAGTCCTAATTTTCGGGCGATATTTCCTGAATGGACATCGAGAGGACAGGATAAAATAGCGGGAGAAATCTTATTCCATATACCGAAATCTACGCCTTTGTTGTCTTGGCGTACCATCCAACGCAAGAACATATTTATTCGTTTGGAAGCCGAACCTTTTTGTGGATTAGATACGTGTTTGAATGTTCTTAACTTCGGGTCAGAATTGATACTGAAAAAGGCTTTTCTAAATTGTATAATTGCCTCTTTCACATGGGTTGATTCACTTGTAATTCCTTTTAGAAAAACGTTTTCCAAATTTTTATCATTCCTGTATAGATTTTGCAAGGTTCGAATAAAAAAATCCAAATCATCAGCATTAAACGTTCTGTGTTTAATATCTTTTATGTATTTGAAATCTTTATTTTTGTCGTAGTTAATCACATATTCATGAGGTTGTTTATCCATTGCCAATATTATTTTTTCGGCATTTCGGATAATCATTTCCCGCTTTCCCCAAGCTATTGTGGCAGTAATGAAACCGCTGATTTCTATATCTTCCTTTTTTGTAAAACGATGCGGAATTTGAATCGGATCATTTGTTATAAATTCCGGTCTATTATAAAAATCAGCTTTTTCGTCCAAAAACTCTTTTAACTCCTGTTGAGAAAGCATAATTTATTTCATATCTATGGTTTGCTTTCTGTCAGGACCTACAGAAACGATGGAAATTGGTGTTTCTAATTCTTTTTCAAGATAGGCTACATAATCCAATAGTTCCTGAGGTAAATCTTTTTGGTCGTTTATTTTGGTTAAATCGGTTTTCCAACCTTTGATTTCTTTATAAACGGGTTCTACTTCTCCTTCGTTTACAGAGTAAGGAAAATAATCAATTTTTTCGCCTTTATACATGTAATGTGTGCACACTTTTATGGTGTCGAAAGTGTCTAATACATCGGCTTTCATCATTGCTAATTCGGTTACACCATTTATCATTATTGCATACTTTAATTGAGGTAAATCTATCCATCCGCATCTTCTTTCTCTTCCTGTGGTTGCTCCAAATTCGTGTCCTAATTGTCTTATTTTTTCTCCCGTTTCATTGTCTTCTTCTGTTGGGAAGGGTCCGCTACCTACTCTTGTGCAATAGGCTTTGAAAATTCCAACAATTTTTTCGATTTTATTCGGTGCAATTCCCAAACCTGTGCTTGTTCCTGCGGTAGTTGTATTGGATGAAGTAACAAAAGGATACGTTCCAAAATCAATATCTAACATGGTTCCTTGTGCTCCTTCTGCCAAGATGTTTTTGCCCGACTTTAGTGCGTTATTCAGGTAATGTTCACTATCTATTATGGTCAATTTCTTTAAGGTTTCTATTCCTTCAAAAAATGGTTTTTCCAAGGCTTTTAAATCGTATTCTAAATCATGATGCTTTAAAATGTTTAGGTGTTTTTCTACTAATTGAGCGTATTTTTCGGAAAAATTATCTTCTAAAACATCGCCAACTCTTAAACCGTTCCTACCTGTTTTATCCATATAAGTAGGCCCGATACCTTTAAGAGTAGAACCGATTTTGTTTTTTCCTTTGGCAATTTCGGATGCTTTATCTAATAATTTGTGTGTTGGTAAAATCAAATGAGCTTTTTTAGAAACAAGCATTTGCTCATTGACATCAACGTCCATTTCCAATAGTTTATCGATTTCTTCTTTTAGTATAACCGGATCGATAACGACTCCGTTTCCGACTACATTTTTTACTCCTTTGTGAAAAATCCCGGAAGGAATGGTATGAAGAACGTGTTTAATCCCTTCGAATTCAAGCGTGTGTCCTGCATTTGGACCTCCTTGAAAACGAGCAATAATATCGTATTGAGGTGTTAGCACATCTACGATTTTCCCTTTTCCTTCGTCTCCCCACTGAAGACCTAATAAAACGTCCATTGCCATTTTAATTATATATTTTTATGCTATTGTTATAAGTTCTTTTTCTGCTTCTTCTACCGAATTTCGTATTTCAAAGACGGTATTTAATTTGGATATAATAAAGAGTTTATTCACAGTTTCCGGTACATTGGTTATGATAGTTTCCCCTCCTATTACTCTTGATTTTGTAAGAATACTAATTAAAGTATTTAATCCGCTACTGTTTAGGTATTCCAATTGTTCTAAATTAAGAATAATTTTGTTGTGCTTTTTTAACGCTTCTTCTACTTCGGTAATCAACTCTTTTATGGATTCGGTATCCATCATTCGTCCTTTTAGATCTACAACCCAATGATTGTTTTTTTCTGTTATTGTAAAGTCAAACTTTTTCATTTTTTATTTTTTCGTGTTCCGTAAAAATAGAGAGAATGTCTGTTAATGTCTATATCAAAAACTTCCTCAAGTGTCGATTTTATATTTTGTATTCTGGGGTCGCAAAACTCAATAACCTCGTTGGTATCTTCTATTATGATATGGTCGTGCTGACGTGATTCATAAGCTTTTTCGTATAACGAAATATTCTTCCCGAATTGATGTTTTCGTACCAAATTACAGTCTAGAAGTAACTCCATTGTATTGTATAATGTCGCTCTGCTAACTCGATACTTTTCTTGCATATTCATATACAGCGTATCTATATCAAAATGACCTTCATAGCTGTAAATTTCATTTAAGATAGCAAACCGTTCTGGTGTTCTTCGGTGCATCTTTTCTTTTAGATAATCTTCCAGAATATCTTTTACCTTTTTTTGTATTTCTGTTTCGGCTACGATTTCAGTATTGTACCCCATAGGTTAGTTTTTTACGCTTATAGCCAAATCCCATAATGAATTTATTTATAGCTGGAAAACAAATGTAATTCTTTTCATTTTATTGAACTTCCAAAAACAAAAAAATACCGAGAAAATTCCCGGTATTTTTTTTAACATATCTTTGAAGAATGTTTACATCTTTTTTACATAATCCGTAATAATTACAATATGTTGACCATCAACTTTTCCTTCAATGTATTTTTCATTATCGGGATCAAGTGAAATTCTTCTTACTGCTGTTCCTCTTTTGGCAGTAAATCCTCCACCTTTCACTTTCAAATCTTTAATCAAGACAACTGAATCTCCAGTATTTAATACTACACCGTTTACGTCTTTATGAATTACTTTATCTTCCTCTGGTACATCTTCTCCTGTAGCTTTTGCCCATTCTAAGACATCGTCTTCCATATACATCATATCCAACAAATCTTGCGGCCACCCCTCTGCCTTTAAACGTTGTAACATTCTCCAAGATAAAACTTTCACCGCATCTACTTCACTCCACATACTATCGTTTAAGCAACGCCAATGGTTTACATCCACTTTATCAGGGTTTCCGATTTGTTCGACACACGTTGAACACAATAAAACGTGATCTTCTTCATTTCCGTTTTTTTGTGGTTCTACCGCATAAACTTGTAAATCGTTTTCACTTCCGCAAATTTCACATTTTCCACCGCTTCTCTCTTGTAATTTTTTCTCTAAACTCATACTGTATTGTTATTTTATGATACTAAATCCGGTATATTCTACCAAAGCTTTCGGTATTTTTATACCGTCCTTGGTTTGATTATTTTCTAATAACGCCGCAACTATTCTAGGCAACGCTAAAGCACTACCATTTAAAGTATGTGCTAATTGAGGTTTATTTCCTTTTCCTCTGTAACGTAATTTTAATCTGTTGGCCTGAAATGTTTCAAAATTTGAAACCGAACTTACCTCCAACCAACGTTCTTGAGCTATCGAAAATACCTCTGAATCAAAAGTAA
>JALWSJ010000058.1:0-297 GCA_026993705.1 Flavobacteriales bacterium | reverse complement strand
CGTGTTCTACCATTTTATCCAATAGCTCGTAACTTTGTGATGGGTGTGCTATTTGCACTATTTCAACTTTGTCAAATTGATGTAAACGGTTTAACCCTCGAACATCCTTCCCGTAAGAACCGGCTTCTCTTCTGAAACAAGGCGTATAACCTGTTTTTTTGATAGGTAATTCATTTTCAGAAACAATTACATCTCTGTAAATATTGGTAATTGGTACTTCTGCCGTTGGTATTAAATACAAATTATCAACTGTACAGTGATACATCTGTCCTTCTTTATCAGGTAATTGTCCTGTTC
>JALWSJ010000057.1 GCA_026993705.1 Flavobacteriales bacterium | reverse complement strand
ATTCCACATCACATTCCCAAGTTTTTTATGAAAATAATCAACAGATTTAGAACCTTTTACATCAAGTAATTTTTGCAATCGTTCATTTACATCATTCTCCGCCTTATCAAACTCAGGAGTATCCGTAGGAATTTTCCCCGTTCTGATTTCATTTGCTAAATAATCACCAATCGTGTACGGCAACACAAAATAACCATCTGCCAAACCTTGCATAAGAGCAGAAGCCCCTAATCTGTTTGCTCCGTGGTCTGAGAAATTAGCCTCACCAATTGCATAACATCCCGGTATGGTTGTCATCAAGTTATAATCTACCCAAAGACCTCCCATTGTATAGTGAACAGCAGGATAAATCATCATAGGAGTTTTATAAGGATTCTGATCTACGATTTTTTCATACATCTGAAATAAATTCCCATACTTCGCTTCTATTACCTCTTCTCCTAATTTTGTAATTTGTTCTTTAGTAGGATTATGTATTCCTAAAACATGAGCTTTTTCTTTACCGTATCGCTCTATTGCTGATTTAAAGTCCAAATATACAGCTTCTCCTGTTGCATTCACTCCATAACCAGCATCACATCTTTCTTTTGCTGCTCTCGAAGCAACATCACGAGGAACTAAGTTACCAAAGGCTGGATATCTTCTTTCCAAGTAATAATCTCTATCTTCTTCTTTAATTTGTGTAGGTCTTAATTTACCGGCTCTAATTGCTTCAACATCTTTTTTGTGTTTAGGCACCCAAATTCGTCCATCATTTCTCAAAGACTCTGACATCAAGGTTAATTTAGATTGATGTTCTCCGCTTCTTGGAATACATGTCGGGTGAATTTGTGTGAAACAAGGATTTGCAAAGAAAGCACCTTTTTTGTGTGTTTTCCATGCAGCCGAAGCATTTGATCCCATTGCATTGGTTGACAAATAGAAAACATTTCCATATCCACCACTTGCTATAACGACTGCATGAGCTGAATGTCTTTCAATTTTCCCTGTTATCAAATCTCGAGCAATAATACCTCTTGCTTTACCACCAACAACCACCAAATCCAGCATTTCATGACGATTATACATGGTAATCTTACCTTTAGCAATCTGTCTATTCATTGCAGCGTAAGCTCCTAACAGCAATTGTTGTCCTGTTTGACCTTTAGCATAAAAAGTTCGGGAAACCAACACACCTCCAAATGAACGGTTATCTAATAACCCTCCATACTCTCTTGCGAAAGGAACTCCTTGTGCCACACATTGGTCAATGATATTTCCTGAGACTTCTGCTAAACGATAAACATTTGCTTCTCTTGAACGATAATCACCACCCTTTACTGTATCGTAAAACAAACGGTAATTTGAGTCGCCATCATTTTGGTAGTTTTTCGCAGCATTGATACCCCCTTGTGCCGCAATAGAGTGAGCTCTACGCGGAGAATCTTGATAAGCAAAAGATTTTACATTATACCCCAATTCTGCCAAAGACGCAGCAGCTGAACCTCCTGCCAATCCGGTACCTACTACAATCACATCAATTAAACGTTTATTAGCAGGATTGACTAAGTTTATATTATTTTTATGGTTTGTCCACTTGTCCTTTAATGGACCTTCCGGAACTTTAGAATCTAATACTGACATATCTATGTATTAATTAATGAGATTGTGTAAAAAAATGATAAAAAGCAATAAAGATAAATCCAAGCGGAACGACAACCGCATAAATATCACCTAATTTCTTTAATAACGGAGTATATTTATTGTGATTAAACCCTACCGATTGAAAAGCTGATTGAAAACCATGCATCAAATGCAGTGACAAAAATATAAACGCTAACGTATATACGATTAAATGTTTCAACTCTCCCATTTCATGATGAAGTTCCGCCCAATATCTCGATGGATCTTCCGGCAAACCTTCTATATATTTATAATCCATTTCGTGTGCCCAAAAATCTGACATATGACCTATTAAAAATAATAAAATCATTATTCCGGTAATAATCATATTCCTTGAAACCCACGATGAATTTGCATTAGCATTATTTACCGTATATTTAATTTCTCTTGACTTTCTGTTTTTTGCTTCCAACACCATTCCCATAACCAAGTGAAAAATAATACCGGCTATCAATATGGGTTGCATAATAAACTGAATAAACACGTTGTACCCCATAAAGTGAGATACCTCATTAAACAGGTCAGGACTGGTTACCGATAACATATTAATCAGTAAATGTTGTAGTAAAAAGAACATCAGGAAGAACCCCGATAGTGCCATTAAAATTTTTCTTGAAACTGAAGTTTTCATTTTATATTTATTTGTTTGTAAAATCTTTCGTCCACAAATGTAACATTTGTTTCAAAAGGTTATTCTGATTTTTCTCAACTTTATTTTTAGGTTATATTATTTATAACCATTATAAATAAGTAGTTAAACTTTATACAACGAAAACAAAAAGCGGACAGCTACAATATTGCAACTATCCGCTCAAACAAAACTGAAAAATTAACTACCTAATCTTAAAAGCTATCATTATCTCGAACTACTGTATTCCCATTACCTGAAACACCTAAAGAACCAACGCTTCTCAATACGTTATTTGTTACGACCATTCTTACATTAGAAGATGAATTAGTTATCGCAACACTCCCCCTGTTAAAAGAATTATCACTGATTTTCATCGTACAATAACTCCCCGAAAAACTTCCTGTCACACTTATATGAGGACTAGCACTACCAGCAAAAAACACATTCCCGGTGATGTTTATTGCTGAATACCATGTACCTGTCACATCTATCATTATAAAACTATTCAACCCTGTGTACAACCCATCAAATTCGTTTCCCGATATTGTTCCGAATGCACCTTCATATAAATATATCGCTACACCATCACAGAAATTTCCGGTAATGCTATTTGCACGAGAGTACAATTTCGAATTAATGATTCTACATCCGGTTATATTGCCAATATTAAACCCATTAGGATTTGAGCCATAATCCCCTCCTAAAACACAATTAATTATGTATGAATTTGAAATATCTGACATTCTGGGAATGGTACATTGATAAAGCTTACTATTTACAATTCTACCAACTTTAAGAACTGAAGTTGTAGTGCAATTATAGAACTCGCAACCATTAAAAGCACTCTCAAAACCTATACTGGAAACATTTGTAAATTTGCAACCGATAAAAACCGTTGTTCTATGTGCATCGATAGTTACATTTTCAAATTTCACGCCTTTAACTACACTATTATTTCCAAAGCGAATTTCCTCTGTACCCGACCCCATAAATTTCCCGCCGGAAATAGACATCCCATCATTGTTTAATTTTGTGTAATTTGCAGAAACCGTTACTATTCCTTGAATATTTACAATATCGTCATTTGTAACTGTAACATTATTATAATTTGAGTTATCTATAACGATAATAGAAGAACCGCCGCCTGAAGGTAAAGTAACTGTTCCACCACCATTACTCAATGTTAAATCCGAACCACTTAACGACAAAGTTTGTAATTCGTTAGTCGGGTCTGCATCCGCGTCGTTTGGAGAAGTAATATACCCTGCATCATTTGTTAAATCACTTAGATTGGTTGGTCTGTTGGATAAGTCATTATAATCCCCACTAAATGTATTATCAGCAGATTTTGCATGTAAAGCATAAGGCACAGATAATAATTGAGATGTACCCATTAATTGATAATTTGTTCCGCCATTTGCATCTAAATACGTCTTCACGTAGAAAGGCCCGTTAGACCAATCTATCACTGACATTGTTCCGGTAAGAGCAGAACCTCCACCAATCTGTAAATTAACCAATCCAAAAGCATTGGTTGATGAAGTGTGCGTTTCTTCATACACAACAGTCCCGTTGGCAGAACCTTGCAGAATAGCAATCTTAAACCCTACGGATTGGTTAGCTATAATTGCTCCGCTGTTATCTCTTGCAACGGCTTGATATTGCATCTTCTCCGGTGTTTGAGCATAGCTCATAACGTTTAATGCTAAAATTGTAGCGATGGATAATAGTATCTTTTTCATAATTTATTGTTTTATAATTCGATAAGTATTTGTTTTGTTATTTTGGTTGATTGTAAGAACGTAAACACCTCTTGACAAATCCTCCACGTTTACTTGTGTTGAAAGGGAGAATCGAATTTGTTTTAGTTGCTTTCCATTCAAATCGTAAAGCACTGCTGTTACATTTTCTTCAGTTGAGCCTTGTATGGTAAACACATTAGCAACAGGATTAGGATATACAGAAAACATATTCTGTACATTTTCTTTTACGGTGGTTACAGAGAGATTCGCTTGATGAAAACCTTGTGTCAGCACATGATTCCCATCGTCCTCGGTTGAGACAATCGGTTCTCCAATCGTCCATGAGAGCTGTACACCGTTTGCGTTATAGATGCTCCCGGCAGTTGATACTACTTCTTGAGCAAAAAACGAAACGCCGTAAAAGGCTCCCAAAATAAGTAAGGGTATTTTTTTTCGCATAGGTTTGGTTTTTAATGATTCAAAGCAAAATTACGACCGCTTCTCCCTGAATAAAATACTTACCATTAGGTAATTTTCGGTAAATTCTAAGATTATTTGAAATATTAATTGAATATTTGCGTTGGATATTCCTCTTTCTTTACATTGGAATACAATCCATACAAAAATAGACGGTTAGAAAATAAATTTCATCCTGCGTAAGGGATAGAACGGCATGTTTGAGCTCTTTTTTTGCTTGCTTGCTGTTTGCAAGCAAAAAAAAGCGAGTAGTGATAGCCCGACCCCGATTTGCATCAAAAACGTTCCGCCTTAGCGGTATGTTTTTGTTGCAAATCGGGGGAACGCCCAAATAACTATTAATGAAACGAATCTTATACATATTATTTTGGTTTTCTCTTGTAGGAGTTATCTTATTGTTTTCGGACTGTAAGAAACATAAGTTGAATACCGATGCTTCGGCTCATTTAAACTTTTCACAGGATTCGATTTTGTTTGACACTATCTTTACGACGGTTGGCTCGACTACGCACCGGTTTAAGGTTTACAACCCGTATAACCAACCATTAAACATTTCTAAAATTTGGCTTGACCAAGGCATTCAGTCGATGTTTAGAATCAATGTGGATGGTGCTTCGGGAATAGAGTTTGAGGACTTAGAAATTCTACCGAAAGACAGTCTTTTTGTTTTTGCGGAAGTTACTATCGACCCGAATAATTCAACCAATCCGATGGTGGTTGAGGACAAAATTCATTTTTTAACCAATGGTAACCTACAACAAGTGGTTTTAACTGCATGGGGGCAAGATGCATACTTTCACAACAGAGAAATTATCAGTACAAATACTACTTGGAACAACGATAAACCTCATGTGATTTACGATTACTGTGCTATTGATTCCAATATTACGCTTACCATACCTGCGGGAACAAACATTTACTCTCATAGCAGTGCTATGCTCCTTATCTATAAAGGAAGCCTGCAATGCAACGGAACCGTATCTGACTTGGTTACTTTTCAACAAGACCGTTTAGAGGATTTTATACTTTCGTCTCCGGACAGCGTTCAAGGACAGTGGAGGGGGATTCGATTTTTCGGTGCTCAAAACAGCCTTGTTTCACACACTTACATAAAGAATGCTTTAATAGGCATACAAATCGACACCTTGCAAGCCAACCAAAAGGTAACACTTGACGCCGTGCAAATTCACAATTGTTCATATGCCAATCTCCTTACGCAAGGTGGAAACGTCGATGCGGTAAATTGTCTGTTTGGTAACAATGCCACTTATAGTGCTTTTATATCGATAGGCGGAGAAGTCCATTTTAATTTTTGCACCTTTGGCAACTATTGGTCGAGTAGCACCCGAAACACACCTTTATTAGCTGTAAAAAACTACTATAAGGACAATGCTGAAAATATATATTACCGTCCATTTAATCAAGTTACACTCAACAACTCTATCATTTACGGAAATAATGACAACGAATTTGCCTTAGACACTTTATCAAGAGTTATGGACGGAGTTAATGCTCCGAATATCACTATTTCTAATTGTCTTATCAAAACCCAAGACCCCGTAGAAGGCTTTCCTTACACCGGTAACAATTATTCAAACAACGACCCCGACTTCCAATCTCCCGAACTATGGGATTTTCACATTTCAAGCACTTCATTTGCCAAAGGAAAAGCAGGAAACTCAACCATTACTGCTGATTTAGAAGGTAACGCAAGGTCGAATCCCTCAAGTTTAGGTTGTTATGAATAATTTGGGCGTTCCCATTACGGCATAAAAAAGCAGTTTCGTTGCACTACACTACTTTTTAACGCCGTAATGGTCGGGCTATCCGCTATATCTTTTGGGTTGCATAAGTGCAACAACCCCAAAGGATGCCGCTTCTATCCCTAACATGGGGTAGGTAAGTGCAAAAAAAAATGGAATTTATTTTTCTTAGAAGATGAAAAATAAATTTGCTCATGCTCAAAACAACAAACTTTAAGAATTTTTGAATCTTTCTTTTTCTCAATACTGTCGTTGTAAAATTTTGTAGTAACTCGTTACAACAAAATTATACGCCTAAGTCTTGAAAAAAATAAATTCTTCAAATTCTCCATAAAGTTTATTGTATTAAGCATAGCCCCAGCTATGGAAGTTTATTTTGAAGAAGTATAAGGAAAATAAAAACATTTTATTGTACTTAGATGCTCCGTGTTAGGGATTCCAACTAACGTAAAATAAAATACTGATAATCAAACAATTATAAAACAGCTGGTATTTTTACGTTAGCTCAAAAACTCAACTGTTTTTCACAGTCGCTTAATTATCCCTAACGTCAGACTGTCTAAAAACCCTAAGAAACTTGAAAACAAGAATTATAACACATTGATAATTAGATATAAATCTTACTGTAAATTAGGTTTTTAGACAATCTGACGTGAATACAACGAGCACAAAGGAAATTAACGTTTAATTTTTTCAGACAACAATCAATCCGTAAGCACCAAAATAGGAACAGTAGAATGCATCGTTAATTGTTTAGAAATACTTTTATGAAAAAGTCGATTTACAAAGTTTCTTTTTCTTGACACCACAACTAATAAATCTATATTATGAATCGTAATAAATTCTAAAATTTCCCTTTCATAATCTTCGCCTTCTAAAAACTTAAATGTATGCTCGAACCCGGTAAATAAGTCATCAACGTCTGCTGCGTGGTCAATAAAATCAACAGGATCTATTTCACCTAAGTCTTCGGTAACATTAACAATATAAAACACTCCCGAATATGCTTTTGCAATTTTCTTAGGAGAATCAAAGACCTTGCTGTTTTTTAAATTATGTAAATCTGTTGAAACGGCAATTTTTAAATTATCATTCAAGACAAAACCGTCAGGCACAGCAATCAATGGAACACTAACCTTCTGAATAACAGAAGCTGTATTACTTCCCATAAACTTCGCTTTCATCCCCGAGCCTCCAGTTGTACCCATTACAATAATATCGATAGCCTCTTCCTTTACGCAAGATTTTATTGCATGAGTCAAATCCCCCTCAAAAGCAAAAGTCGTTAGTTTAATATTAGGATTCGTTTTTTTTATTTTTCCCTTAATAATTCTTAAATCTCTTTCGCTTTCAAGTTTAAGAAGATCCGTTAAATCAATCATCACAGAAGTACCGGTTGGTACGTAAGCATTGACCACAATAATCTCCGCCGAAAACTTTTCAGCCAAGGCTAAAGCATACTGTATTGCATTGTCTGCAGTTTTAGAAAAATCGGTAGGGACAAGTATTTTTTTCATTAAAAGTGTGTTATCTTAAAAGTAGTATGTACTTTTGAGCTGTGCCAAAGGAATTATACCATTTGAATATTGACGCAAATCGGCAACAAAGAAAAGAGAAAATCAACAAAAAACAGATGAGAAAAAACAGATAGAAAAATGACAATTATCACTTTTGTTCATCAACCCTAAATAGACAAGCAAAGTCCTAAACACCTTTCTAATCATAACAGCACAATATTAGCCTATATGAATTATTTTTTTCAAATTGTTTTTGTTGAGCGTCCTACTTCCGAATATGTTTGGGTAACACCATTGCTATTCCTGTGCTTCATTATTCTTGCTTTTATCTTTCAAAAAAGGAAAACACTACACGATATCATAAGAAGCTTTTTTGACTTGCGTTATTTCAAACAATTGTACAGGGAAGATACCTACCCCAACAATAGGATAATGGCGTTATTACTCGTACACACTACAATCGTTCTTTCCCTCTTTCTATTTTACTACTTATACCCTGACATAAAAAACAAATACAACATCTCCGCCTTTTTATTTTACTTTTATATTGTTTTATTTATCGCATTGTGGTACAACCTCAATAATTTCGTTCGCATAACCGTAGCCCATCTAACGGGTCTCTCTTTTTTGGGTAAACAAACTCAGATACAAAATCAAATTTTCTACGCTGCTATCGGT